>DASXQC010000154.1:0-2917 GCA_036493235.1 Reyranella sp. | reverse complement strand
GACCGCAGTCTCCTTCAACTCGTGGCGCAGCGAGAACAGGGCCAGTACCGCGAGCAGCACGGCAACGATATGGGCGACGAAAAGCACGTTCATGACGATGCAACCGTCGCATGCTTGCGCAGTTCGCCGCAATTCACGCCGGCGTGGGGCACGGTGGCGCAGACGGGGATGAATTTGCAGGCTCGCCGGCTCGAGGTGCCTGTCGGCTGCAGATGGATTTGCGCAAAACGGCTAGCGACGCGGCGGCACCGGGCAGTAGCGATGCGGCCGGAGGGACAGCATGCTCCGACTGCCGCGGGCCAGCGCAACGCCGCCGATTCTGCTCACTGTGCTGGGCGGTTATCTCGGCGCCGGCAAGACCACGTTGTTGAACCATGTCCTGCGCCAGGCCGACGACCGCCGGCTCGCGGTGATCGTCAACGACTTCGGCAGCATCAACATCGATGCCAGCCTCGTCGAATCGCGCACCGGCGACACGCTGACACTCGCCAACGGCTGCATCTGCTGCAGTATCAGCGTCGGCTTCGCCGAGGCCCTGACCGGGCTGGCGCACCGAACGCCCGCACCCGAGCACGTCATCATCGAGGCCTCCGGCATCGCCGATCCGATCGCGGTCAGCCATTTTGCCAGCGTGCCACCCTACCGGCTTGACGGCGTGATCGCGGTTGCCGATGCGGAGACCATCCGTGCCCGCGCCAACGACAAGTATGTCGGCGGCAAGGTGCTGCGGCAGCTCCAGGGCGCCGACCTGGTCGTGCTCAACAAGACCGATCTCGTGTCCCCATCCGAGACAGCACAGGTGCGGACCTGGCTCAACGAGCAGGTCCCGGGCGCCCGCGTGATTGCCAGCAGCTTCGGCCGTGTTCCCCTCGCGATGCTGATCGGCGTGCACGGAGACGACGCGCCGTCCCAAAGCCATCATCACGATCACGTCCATCACCATGACGCGGAATACGCAAGCCGCAGCGTCACGCTCGACGTGCCGGTGTGCGAGGCCGACTTCCAGGCCATGGTCGCGGCGCTGCCGCCCGGCGTGCTGCGCGCCAAGGGCATCGTGCATCTCAGCGAGGATCCAGGGCGGCGCTACGTCTTCCAGCTCGTCGGGCGGCGGCGGGCGCTGACGCCGGACCGCGCCTGGGGCGAGGAGCTTGCGCGCACGCAGATCGTGATCATCGGATTGGCGGGGCAGATCGACGACGACCTGCTGCGCCCGCTGGCGCCATCCCGCGCGGCCGCCTGAAAACCCAGTCCAACGAGGAGCACGCCATGCTTGTGGCAGACACCATCTTCACCGGCGGACCGGTCGTCACCATGAACGACCGCGCCCCGAGCGCGGAGGCGGTCGCGGTCAAGGACGGCCGTATCGTCGTCGTGGGCAGCGCGTCCGACGTCCGGGCAGCGGCGGGCGCCGGCACGCGCGTCGTCGATCTCGCCGGCCGCACCCTGCTGCCGGGCTTCATCGATGGCCACAGCCACTTCATCAACGCGATCAGGATGTCGAGCTGGGCGAACGTCTCGGCCCCGCCGGCCGGCAAGGTGCACAACATCCCCGAGCTGATCGAGGAGCTGAAGGCGACGAAGGCGAAGCAGCAGCTGAAGTCGGGCGACTGGCTGGTCGGCTACGGCTACGACGGCACCACGCTGGACGAGCGCCGCGAGCTCACCCGCGACGACCTCGATCCGCACTTCCCCGACACGCCGATCATGCTGCTGCATGTGTCGCTGCACGGCGCGGTACTCAACACCGCGGGCTTCAGGAAGGCGAACTACGACGTCTTCGCGCCGACCCCGCCAGGCGGCATGACGGCGCGCAAGCCGAACAGCAACGAAGCTGCTGGCCTGGTGATGGAGCACTCGTTCCTGCCGATCTACATGCAGATGCCGTCGCCGACCGAAGCGCAGCAGCTCGATTTGTTCGCGGCAGCGCAGGCCTACTATGCCGGCAACGGCTATACGACGACTCAGGACGCACCCATGGAGCCGGCGACGCGGCCGATCTACCGCAAGGCCGCCGAGGAGGGCCGCCTGGTGATGGACATCGTCGGCTACATCAACTGGATGGAATTTCCCGAACTGCTCAGGACCGGCGGCGAGCCCTTCAAGGGTCCCTATCGCAATCGCTTCCGTATCGGCGGCCTGAAAGTGGTGGGCGACGGCTCCGCCCAGGGCAAGACAGCGTTCTTCACCCGGCCATTGCTGACGCCCGGTCCGAGCGGCGAGAAGGAATGGTGCGGCGAGCCGAACGTCATGCCGGAAGAGCTGAACGCGCTGGTGAAGCTTGCCTACGACAACGACATTCACGTCATGATCCACTGCAACGGCGACGCGGCGATCGACATGGCGCTGGACGCCCACAAGGCCGCCGGCGCGCCGCCGAACCGGCGCACGACGATCATCCACTCGCAGTTCGTCCGTCCCGATCAGCTCGAGCTTTACGTCCAATACGGCATGACGCCGTCCTTCTTCACCAACCACACCTTCTTCTGGGGTGAGGTTCACATCGAGAATCTCGGCAAGGAACGGGCCTCGTTCCTGAGCCCGACACGCGCGGCAATCGACAAGGGCCTGCGTTTCACCAACCACAGCGACTTCGCGGTGACGCCGCTCGATCCCCTGTTCATCCTCTGGACGTCGGTCAACCGGACGTCGCGCACGGGCCAGATCATCGGCCTCGATCAACGGCTTACGCCGTGGGAGGGGCTGAAGGCGCTGACCCTCGACGCCGCCCACCAATATCGCGAGGATGCGACCAAGGGTTCGCTGGAGATCGGCAACCTCGCCGATTTCGTCGCCCTGGACCGTAACCCGATCACCGTGCCGCCTGAGACCATCAAGGACATCAAGGTCACAGAGACCTTCAAGGAAGGCCGGTCGATCTATACGGCGTAGCACCTTCCCGCTGGCAACCGACGAGAGC
>DASXQC010000153.1:0-4236 GCA_036493235.1 Reyranella sp. | reverse complement strand
GTCGCGCGGGCGGAGCCCGACGGCACCACGCTGCTCCTGGCGACGAGCTCGACGAACGCCACCAACGCGGCGCTCTATAAGCGGCTCGCGTTCAATCCGGTGCGCGACTTCACGCCGATCTCGCAGATCGCCTTCGTGCCGAATCTGCTGTTCGTCCATCCCGCGCTGCCGGTGACCAGCATCGCCGAGCTGGTGGCCTATGCGAAGGCCAAGCCGGGCCAGTTGAACTACGGCTCGGGCGGGGCCGGTACGTCCCTGCATCTGGCCGCCGCCGCCTTCGCCTTCCGCGCCGGCATCGACATGGTGCACGTGCCCTATCGCGGCGGCGCGCCGGTCGCGGCCGATCTCGTCTCGGGCAAGCTGCAGCTGAGCTTCAGCCCGATGGTCGAGGTGCTGCAGCAGGTGAGGGCGGGCAAGCTGCGCGCGCTCGGCGTCACGACCGCGAAGCGCTCGGCGCTGCTGCCGGACATCCCGGCCATCGGCGAGGTGATCCCGGGCTACGAGGTGGCGCTGTGGAACGGCATCGTCGGCCCGGCGGGACTGCCGGCGCCGGTGGTGGCGCGCCTCGGCGCGGAGATGGTGGCCATCGTCGGCAGCCCTGAGATGCGGTCGAAGCTCGGCGAGCAGGGCTCGGATCCCGTGGGCAGCACGCCTCAGGATTTCGCCGCCTTCGTCGCCGCCGAGCAGCCGAAATGGGCGGAGCTGGTGCGCATCTCCGGCGCCACCGTCGATTGACTCTTGCCGGAGCGCGGGCGTCCCGCCCGCTCATGTGCCGGGCGCGCGCCACTCCAGTGGCGCTCATGGGATGTTACAACGAAGACGAAGAGCGCCACCGGAGTGGCGCGCTCCCAGCGAAGAGGAGAGAGCACGCATGACAATCGACGCCGGGATCGTCGGCCTGGGCTGGTGGGGCAATCGTCTGGTCGAGGCGGTGCAGGGCAAGAGCGATCGCATCCGCTTCGTCCACGGCGTCGCGCGCGATCCCGCCGCGAAACAGGAGATCGCCCGGCGCCACGGGCTCGTCCTGTCGCCGACCCTCGCCGCCCTGCTGCGCGATCCCGCCGTGCAGGCGGTCGTGCTGGCGACGCCGCACTCGCTGCACCGCGCCGAGATCGAGGCCGTGGCGGCGGCGGGCAAGCCGGTCTTCTGCGAGAAGCCGCTGACCCTGACGGCGGCCGACGCCGTGGCCGCCGTCGGCGCCGCCCGCGCCGCGGGCACCCTGCTGGCCGTCGGCCACAACCGGCGCTTTCTCCCGGCGCTGGCCGAGATGAAGCGGCTGGTGACGGCGGGCGAGCTGGGCGAACTGCTTCATGTCGAAGGCCATTTCAGCAACGAGAATTCCTCGTCCAACTTTGCGCCGTGGCGGCACGATGCGGAGGAGTCGCCGGCCGGCGGCATGACCGGCTCGGGCATCCATGTGCTCGACCACTTCGTGGCGCTGCTGGGACCGGTGCGCTCCGTCCATGCCCAGCTCGTCTCGCGCAAGCCGGCGCCGGGGCCAATCGACACGCTGTCCGTGCTGCTGCGCTTCGAGAACGACGTGACCGGGACCTTGAGTGCCGTGCGGGCCACGCCGCGCTACTGGCGCACGCACCTGTTCGGCACCACGCGGTCGGTCGAGCTGCTGCAGGAGGGGACGCTGGTCGTCTACGCGGCCGGGCAGACGGCTCCGCTGCGACAGACGTTCCCACCCGCCGACACGCTGCGGCTCGAGCTCGAAGCCTTCGCCGATGCGATCGAGGGCCGGGCGCCCTATCCGATCGGCGAGGCCGACATGGTCGCGACCGTGGCCGCCTTCGACGCCGTGTGCCGATCGGTGAAGAGTGGCCGCACGGAGACTGTCTCTCGCGCTTGACCGCCGACGACCACAATCATCGACCGGCCCTCTCAGCGCCGACGTCGGCGGGACGTCACTTCCAGGAGTGCGAGCGCCGCATCGATCTGACGTTCGAAGACTTCGGGCGCGGGCGTCCCGGTCCCCAGGACCAGCTCCTGGTACGCGTCGCCTAGCGCAAGCTGGACGAGCTGCTCGGCGACGATAGGCGCCGTCGCGGTGTCGTGCTTTTCGGCCCAGAGCTGTGCGATTGCAGCGCGGACCTGACGCGGCCCAGCCTCCCAGAACAGGCGCCCCAGGCCCGGCATCCGGTCGGCCTCGGCGACGATGGCGCGGTAGAGCCGGACGCTGTCCGGACTGGCGACGCCGGCCGCGAACGTCAGCAGCAGTTCGCGAAGCCGCTGTCCGGCCAGGAGCGACCTGGCTGGCGGTCGGACGACCTCCGGCGCACACATCGCCTCGACCAGCGCCTCGACCAGCGCCTCCTTCGATCGGAAGTGGCGATAGATGGTTTGCTTGCCCACGCCGGCTTCGGCGGCGACCGCATCCATCGAGCCCTGTGCGAACCCCTCGCGCATGAACACGGCGCGCGCGCCTTCGAGAATCGCCGCACGCTTGGCGGGGTCGAGAACGCGTCCGGGTCGCGGCGAGGCAGCAATGGTCATTGGGGCCCTTGACGAGACTGGTCAGTCTCGCCATGTAGCATGTGCGAGACCGATCAGTCTCGTTTAAAACAGGAGGCCCAAATGTCAACCGATCCCGTGAAGTTCGGCCATCTCTTCGCCGAGATCGTGTCCGGTCACGACGTGTCGCGTTTCGATGAGATTGTCGCGCCCGGCTATTTGAACCACAACGCCTTCGCCGAACCCGGTCCGGAGGGCGTCAAGAAGGTCTTCGGCGCGATCATCGCGGGCGTACCCGACCTGAAGGTGTCCGTCGAAGACGTCTTCGTGTCGGCGGATGGCTCGCGCCTGGTGGGCCGCTACCGCTACGAGGGAACGCACACGGGCAACTTCCTCGGATATCCGGCGACAGGCAATGCCTTCGCCATGCGCTCGATCGATATCTGGCGCGTGGAGGCCGGACGCTTCATCGAACATTGGGACGAGCTCAACACCCTCGACATCTTCACCCAGATCGGCGCCCTGGCGCCCCTTGGCCAGCCGCGGGCGCATGGCGCACCCCGGCAGTCAGCACCATGAGGGCCATCCCATGCCAGTAGGCAAGCTCTTCGCGATCGGCCTTCCGATCGCGCTCGGCGTCGTGATGATCGGGGCCGGCGCAGTCAACTTCGTCGGCCCCAAATCAGTGCGCGACTCCTTTGTGCGTTGGGGTTATCCGGCCGGTTTTCATCGGGTGACAGGCGGGCTCGAGGCGATAGCGGGATTGCTGCTCCTGGTCCCGGCGACGTCGTGGGCCGGTGCGATGGGCAGTGTCGCGATCCTGGTGGCCGCGGTGATTACGCTGATCCGTTGTCGCGAGTGGGGCCATCTGCCAGGCGCCATCGTTCTGATTGCAGCGGCGGTCGTGGCGATGGCGATCCGTGGTTAGACTCTGGCGACCGGTCAAGTGTTGCGGCTTGCCGCAATGGCACGACGAACCATACGCGGGGCGAGCAAACGAAGGCGTTGACCGCTGAACAGGCCAAGCGGAAGAGGGATCAGCCTCGGAGTAATTGCCGAGGGTCATCCAGGAAACTTACCCATGGCTCCTGGCATTGCTCCAGCAGAGAGCAATGGCCGAGGAGACAATACCATGAAGGCAATCGTGGTGACGGACCAGGCCGCGGGATTGGCCGGGATGAAGCTGACCGAGCGGCCCGAGCCACCGGCTGCGATCAACGACGTCATCGTCCGGATTCATGCCTCGGGATTCGTCCCGACGGAGATGGAGTGGCCCTCGACCTGGGCCGATCGCCGCAACCTCGACCGAAGACCGTCGATCCCCGGCCACGAGCTGGCCGGCGTGGTCACCGCTCTCGGCTACGGCACGACCGGCCTGTCGGTCGGACAGCGCGTGTTCGGCCTCGCCGACTGGCATCGCGACGGTACCCTGGCGGAGTATGTCGCCATGGAGGCCCGCAATCTCGCAGCCCTCCCGGGCGACGTCGATTTCACGGTGGGCGCGAGCCTGCCGATCTCGGGCCTCACCGCGTGGCAGGGGCTGTTCCAGCACGGCCGCCTTCAGGCGGGGCAGAGCGTCCTGGCGCACGGCGCGGCCGGCGCCGTCGGTTCG
The DNA here is from genome assembly GCA_036493235.1 of Reyranella sp. Classification (GTDB taxonomy): domain Bacteria; phylum Pseudomonadota; class Alphaproteobacteria; order Reyranellales; family Reyranellaceae; genus Reyranella. The sequence continues at coordinate 167 of DASXQC010000153.1, read as the reverse complement.
ATGGTGACGCAACTCGCGCGCGAGGCTGGTGCGTATGTCATCGGCACCGGACGCGCGGCCGACCGTCAGAAGGCAATCGACTTCGGCGCGAACGAGTTCGTCGACCTCGACAACGACGCGCTGAAGGACGTCGGCGGCGTCGACCTGGTGTTCGATGTCATCGGCGG
>DASXQC010000152.1:0-5252 GCA_036493235.1 Reyranella sp. | reverse complement strand
CGCTCGGCCATCTCGCGCAGCATCCACGCCGAGGCGACGCCGCCCTTGGCCGTCTCCAGCACCAGGATCCTGCCGACGTAGCTCTGGCCGTGGAGCTTGTGCGCCGGCCGCGAGAAGGTGCCGGCGAGCCGGTCGAGATCGTAGCGGGCGGAGAAATTGTCCTCCGCGACCAGCGCCGGCCCCTCCACGTCGGGACCGATGCCACGATGGCAGACGAGCATGATCGGCATCAGCGCATCCTCCCGGCGACCGCGCTCTCGACGCATTGCTCGGTCGTGCCGAGCGAGGGCTGGTAGCCGTAGCCGCCGATGATGTTCACCAGCTTGGCCGAATTGGTCAGCAGCCGGTGCCAGCCGTTCGCCTCGCCCATCTCGCGCGCGTAGCTCTGGTAGAAGCAGATGCCCGACGCGACGATGCCGCCTGCGCCCTCGATCCGACTCGTGAGACCCATGCGGTCAGCCGAATGCTTGACCTCGGGCGAGGTCGTCACGAGGAGCGTCGTGCCCTTGTGCACCCTGCGGCCGTCGAGCAGGGCCGCGAGTCGCTGCATCTCGACGATCGAGAGCTGCGGTGCGCCGAACACCACGACGTCGACTTTCTCGCCGGCCTGCGCGTAGCCCTTGTAGAAGCGGTCGAAGTCCTCGGCGCCGATCGTCACCGGCTTGGGCGCTGGGTGGCCCTGGAAGGCGTCCGACACGGTTTGGGCCTCGGGCGTGATGCCGGGAATGTGGAACAGCGCCACTGAGCCGAAGCTCGCCATCGCCGTGCCGAGATGCTTCAGCTCGTCCGAGGTCGGCGCGGCGTCAAGGCCGGAGATCACTGGCACCTCCCAGTAGCTGTTGGCGATGCGGCCGACGATGCCGCCCAGCGCGCCCCAGTCGGCGAGATCGCGCGGCCGCTGCTTCAATTCGAAATGCCGCGTGCCGCGACGATGCTGCGGCAGGTGATAGCCGTAGCGCGGCGTGCGGCCGGTCAGGCCGGCGGCGAGCGCCGACGGCCCGCCTTCGAAGTTGCTGTGCGCGCCCATCACGCTGTTGACGTAGATCGTCACGCCGGTGTCGCCCATCGCCAGATGCTCGCCACGCACCGCCGGCAGCACCGTCTGGTAGTTGATGCAGGTGTTGGTCATCAGCACACCCAGCGCCTCGAAGGCCTTCGACGTACGGACTTCCAGCGACGCCATCGCCTCGGTCTGCTTGAGTCGCTTGTAGGTCGCGATATCGAGCCCGCGTGGATCGGTAATGGTCGGCACCGCGAGCCGTGCGCCAGGCTGGGCAACCAGCGCCTCGAGCCAGTCGACGCCCGAGTCACCTAAACTCTCGGTGTCGGCCATGATGTGCGCCTGGCTGACCGGCACGAAGTCCTCGGCATCGAAGAAGTCGCCGACGGCGATCTGGTGCTCGATCGCCCACTGGCGGCCGGGCCCCTGCTCGCCCGCCAGCATGGCCTGCTCTTCAGCGGTGAGTTTCATTGGCGATGTCCTCGCCGTGTGATCCCGAACCCACTCACCGCCTCGCCCTGAGGAGCATCGCGAAGCGATGCGTCTCGAAGGGTGGGCAGCATAGAAGGTGCGCGTTCCCACCAAGCCGCGGAGATTACTCCGCGGTAATCGAGACGCGCTGCGCGCTCCTCAGGGTGAGGTAGTGCTGTTGCAAAGAAAAACGGCATTGACCTACGCCATCCCCACTTGCGGCAGCGGGTCGACCTTGTCCTTCGGGCGGCTCCTGATCATGTCCATCAGTTCGCGCTGCACTTTCTCGACGCCGGGATCGCCCCAGCGGTTGTCCATCTCCTTGGGGTCGTTCTTCAGGTCGTACAGCTCGCCCGCGCCTGAGTTGCTCTCGAAGGTGAGCTTGTGCGTCGCCGTGCGCACGGTGGCGAGCCACAGGTCGACCCCGCAGCGCGAGGCGCGGAGGTCCCATTCGCAGAAGGCGAAGTCGCGGCCGGCGTCGCCCGCGATCAATGGCTTGAGGCTGCGGCTGTGGCGCGCGTCCTCGAGCGACACGCCGGCATAGTCGGCGAAGGTCGCCGGCAGGTCGATAGTCGAGACCGGCGCGGTCACGACCTTGCCCTTCGGCACGCCCGGCCCGCGCACCAGCAGGCCGACGCGCAGCAGGCCCTCGTAGGCCATCGGCCCCTTGAGGATCAGGCCGTGATCGCCCAGCCAGTCGCCGTGATCGGTCGAGTAGACGACCAGCGTATTGTCGGCGAGGCCGAGCCGGTCGAGCGCCGCGAGGATGCGGCCGACATTGTGGTCGATCAGCGAGATCATGCCGTAGTAGTTGGCGATCAGCTCGCGCAGCTGGCGGTCTGACTGCACCGGCGTGCGCGAATGTTTTTCGCGGAAGTTCCGGAGCTCGGGATCGTCCATCTTCGGCACGCCATACAGGCTTTCCTTGTGCCACCACGGCCGGCGCTCGAGATCCATCGTGCGATGCTCGGGCAGGTCGACCTCGTCGGGATGATGCAGGCGGCTCCACGGCTCGGGGCAGTCGAACGGATGGTGCGGGTCGGGGAACGAGGCCCAGGCGCAAAACGGCCGGTCCTTGTTGCGGCGCAGGAACTCGATGGTGCGATCGCCGATCCAGGTCGAGTTGTGCCACGCGACCGGCAGCGCCGAATGATAGGTCTGCGCCGCGTCGGTCGTCGGCGGCAGCTGCTCCATCAGCAGGCGGTTCTTCTCCGCGCCGCGGCCGTCGGCGTAGTACCAGCGTTCGTAATGCTGGGCGAAGGGCGGCTCGAGCGGCGGCTTGGTGTTGTGGCCCTCGACCATCAGCTCGACATGCCGGAAGCCCATGTACGGCCCCCACCAATCCTGCGGCTGCGGGCTCTGGCGGCATTCCTTGGTGTGGGTCGGCTTGTACGTGTTGGCGGTCTTGAAATGCGCCTTGCCGATATAGCCGGTCGCATGGCCCGCCTTCGTGAAGCCGCCGGCGAAGCCCGCCTCGCCGGTCACGTCGGGCAGGTCGATGCCGTTATCCGACACGCCGTGCGTGCCCGGCAGCAGGCCGGTCAGGATCGAGGCGCGCGTCGGCTGGCACACCAGATTGGGCGTGATGCAGGCCGAGAAGCGCGTGCCGTCGCGCGCCAGCATGTCGAGATGCGGCGTCTTTACCTTGCGGCCCTCGAAGCCGTAGCAATCGGCACGCTGCTGGTCGGAGGTAATGAACAGGATATTCACGGAACTCTCCTTACTCGTCGCTTCATTCGGGTTCGATGCCGGCCGCCTTCACGATCGCGGGCCAGCGGTGCAGGTCGTTGTCGATCAATTTGCGGAAGTCGTCGGGCGTCGGGCTGGTCGAATTGTCCATGCCGATCGACTTCAGCCGCTCGATCACCGCCGGCGTCGCCATGATGCGCACCAGCTCGTCGTGGACGCGCTTGATCACTTCCGGCGGCGTGCCGGCCGGCGCGGCGATGCCCTGCCATTGCACGGTCTCGAAGCCCGGCAGCGCGGCCTCAGCGACCGTGGGCACGTTCGGCAGCAACTCCGAGCGCTTGCCGCCGGTCACCGCCAGCGCGATCAGCTTGCCGCTCTGGATATGCGGCAGTGACGGCGCCATCCCGAGCACGCCGACCTTCACCTGACCGCTCGCCACGTCGGCGATCGCCTGGCCGCCGCCCTTATAAGGGATGTGCACGATATCGATGCCGCTCGCCTTCTTGATCGCCTCGAGCGACAGGCTCTGCGGGCTGGCGAGCCCCGGCGAGGCGTAGGACAGCTCGCCCGGATGCTTCTTGGCGTAGGCGATCAGCTCGCCCAGCGAGCGCACCGGCAGCGAGGGATGCACCAGGATCACGTGGCTGCCGCGGCCCAGTACGGTGATCGGCGCGAAGGCTTTGAGCGGTTCGAATGGCAGCTTCTTCATGATTGACGGCAGGACGGTGTTGCCGTCGACATACATCAGCAGGGTGTAGCCGTCGGGCGGTGCATCGGCGACAATCTGGCTACCGATCATGCCGTTCGCGCCCGGCTTGTTCTCGACCACGACCGACTGGCCGAACGCCTCCGACATTGGCTGGGCGACCAGGCGCGCCACCACGTCGGTCACGCCGCCGGGTGCATAGCAAACGATGACACGGATCGGTTTGGTCGGCCAACTTTCGGCAAACGCGGTCTCGGCGAACGCGGCCGTGCTCACGACGGCAAGCATCACGGCGGCCGCCAGGCGGATCAGCGCTTTCGGCATCGTTTCCCTTCCCTTTTGTCGGCGCCTTTGGCGCTCTCTTTGACGGACAGGCTATCCGCGCCCGATCCTGTCGTATAGTCCCGGCTCGTCACAGGAGGAGTGCGCCAGATGAAGATCGGAGTCTTTGCCACCTTCATGTCGCCCAACGCGACGCCGTCGATGATCAAGGACTTCGGCAAGCGCGCCGAAGGCATGGGTCTCGAATCGATCTGGATGGGCGAGCATGTTGCGCTGTTCGAACGCAACACGTTCGGCTACCCGGGTTCGAAAGATGGACGCATTCCCGTCCCGCCGGGCGGTGGCATGCTCGACATCACCGCGACCTTCGGCTTTCTCGCCGCGGCGACGACCAAGATCCGCTTCGGCACCGGCGTCGCGCTCGTGCCGCAGCGCAATCCGATCTACACCGCCAAGGAAGTCTGCACGCTCGACTGGCTGAGCGACGGCCGCTTCGACTTCGGCATCGGGGTGGGCTGGAACAAGGAAGAGGTCGAAGGATGCGGCTATGAGTGGGAAACCCGCGGCGCGCGCTGCGACGAGTTCCTCGAGGTAATGCGGCGCCTCTGGACCGAGCCGGTGGTCGACTTCAAGGGCAAGTGGGTCCAGTTCGAGACGATGAAGATGGACCCCAAGCCGATCCAGAAGCCGCACGTGCCGATCATCGTCGGCGGCTATGCCGACGCTGCCTTCCGACGCGCAGTTCAATTCGGCGCCGGCTGGTACGGCTTCAACTGCGATCCGGCGCGGACGAAGGGCATGCTGGCCAAGCTCGATGCCGCTTTCGCCAAGGCCGGCAAGAAGCGCGGGCCGGACTACCAGATCATCATCACGCCGCCGATGTCGATGGGCATGGACGCGATGCAGGCCTACGCCGAGCTCGGCGTGCATCGCTTGGTGATCAATCTCGGCGGCCAGAAGCCCGAGCAAGTCGACAAGCGCCTGCCCGAGATTGGTTCGCTGGTAAAGAAGGCGGCGTAGACTCAAACTTCCTCCCCTTGGCGGAGTCCGCCAAGGGGAGGTGCCCGCGTAATCGCGGGCGGAGGGGTCATGAGCCGCAGTTCG
>DASXQC010000151.1:0-1790 GCA_036493235.1 Reyranella sp. | reverse complement strand
CGCTGACGGTCAGGCCGGAGACGCCCACGCCGGTCAGCGAGTCGCGCACCTCGTCGAGCTTGAACGGCTTGATGATCGCCGACACGAGTTTCATACGCCCTATCCTCCTGCCTCGCCCTCACACTGGCAGAAAAAGGCCCGGCGGAAAACCCGCCGGGCCGAAGGAGCCGCCGCGACACGGAAGCGGCGGGGAGGGAACCAGGGAGGAAAGGCTGGTCCCGAACTCAAAAAAGGCTAGTGCACCGTCTCTCCGTGCAGGTTGATGTCGAGGCCCTCGATCTCCTCCTCGCTGGTCACACGCAGCCCGATCAGGGCGTCGACGACCTTGAGGATCACGAAAGTGGCGATCGCGCACCACGCCATGCAGACCAGGCAGCCCCAGAGCTGGGTCAGCACCTGGCCGGCATTGCCGTCGATCAGGCCCTTCTTGCCCGTGCCGCCGATCGCCTCGACCGCGAACACGCCGGTCAGGATCGCGCCGACGAAGCCGCCGACGCCGTGCACGCCGAACGCGTCGAGCGAATCGTCATAGCCCATCGCGTGCTTCAGGCCTGTCGCGCCCCAGAAGCAGCACAGGCCGGCGACGAGGCCGATCACCAGCGAGCCCGCCGGATTGACGAAGCCCGAGGCCGGTGTGATGGCAACCAGCCCCGCGACCGCGCCCGAGATGATGCCCAGAACGGACGGCTTGCCGCGCGTCATCCATTCGGCGCACATCCAGGTGAGCGCCGCGGCGGCCGTGGCGAACTGCGTGACCGCCATTGCCATGCCGGCCGAGCCGTTGGCGCCGGTCGCCGAACCCGCGTTGAAGCCGAACCAGCCGACCCACAGCAGCGACGCGCCGATCACCGACAGGACGAGATTGTGCGGCGCCATGTTCTCGATGCCGAAGCCGCGGCGCTTGCCCAGCACCATGGCGCAGACCAGGCCCGCCACACCGGCATTGATGTGCACCACCGTGCCGCCCGCGAAGTCGAGCACGCCCCAGTCGCCGAGGAAGCCGCCGCCCCACACCCAATGGGCGATCGGCGCGTAGACCACCAGCGACCACAGGCCGACGAACCACATCATCGCCGAGAACTTCATGCGCTCGGCGAAGGCGCCGGCGATCAGCGCCGGCGTGATGACCGCGAAGGTCAGCTGAAAGCACATGTAGACCGATTCGGGAATCGTCTTGGCGAGATCGGAAATGCTGTCGACGCCCAGGCCGGCCATGAAGATGCGGCTGGTGCCGCCCAGCACCGTGCTGCCCGGCGTGAAGGCAAGGCTGTAGCCCAGGATCAGCCACAGCACGCTCACCAGGCACACCACGGCGAAACTCTGCGCGATCGTCGCCAGCACGTTCTTCTTGCGCACCATGCCGCCGTAGAACAGCGCCAGGCCGGGGATGGTCATCATCAGCACCAGCGCGGTCGAGGTGAGCATCCACGCGGTGTCGCCGGTGTCGATCTTCGGCTTGTCGTCGGCGGCGAGCGCCAGCGCCGGCATCAACAGCAGCACCGCAGCAGGCAGGAGCGCCCTGCCGACGTTAAGCGGACGAAACGAACGGATCATCGATCTTTCCTCAACCTGAATCACAGCGCCTCCGCCCCGGACTCGCCGGTGCGGATGCGGACGGCCTGCTCGACCGGTGTCACGAAAATCTTGCCGTCGCCGATCTTGCCGGTGCCGGCGGCCTTGCGGACGGCATCGACCACGCTCTCGACCTGCGCGTCCTCGACCACCACCTCGATCTTCACCTTTGGCAGGAAGCTCACGGCGTACTCGGCGCCGCGATAGATCTCGGTCTG
>DASXQC010000150.1:0-9079 GCA_036493235.1 Reyranella sp. | reverse complement strand
CGCGCCAGCGCGTCGGCTATGTGCCCGAGGGCCGCCGCGTCTTCCCGAACCTCACCGTCGAGGACAATCTCAAGGTGCCGCAGGGCAGCAGCGAAGGCCCGTTCGACATCCCGCGCATCTACCAGCTCTTCCCGAGGCTGGAGGAGCGCAAGATGAATCGCGGCCGCCAGCTGTCGGGCGGCGAGCAGGAGATGCTGTCGATCGCGAGAGCGCTGCTGCTTAATCCCAAGCTGCTGATCCTCGACGAGCCGTCGCAGGGCTTGGCGCCGCTGATCGTCAAGGACGTCTTCAAGATCGTCGCGAGCATGAAGCAGGAGGGCATGACCGTCCTGCTGGTCGAGCAGAACGTGCGCATGGCGCTCGAGGTCGCCGACACCGCCTATGTGCTGGATCACGGCGTCGTCGTGCACGAAGGGCCGGCCGCGGCCCTCGCGGGCGACGAGGCGCTGATCCAGTCGCTGGCCGGCGCGTCCGCCGAGGAATGGGACCTCGACAAGGTCTGATGACGATACTGACGTAACTGCAACGCTGCAGTAGGTCTGCGTCGGATACAATTTACGCGGTCGTGTTCAGCCGCCCGTCGGCGTCAGTGGTATATAATGGCGTACGACGGAGTGCGTGCGTATGCCGATCTACATGGAGATATCGAGGCTGCATCGCTGCGTGACCATTGTGGCCCGCGGCAGGATCGAGCCCGGTGAGATCATGGGCGCAGCCCAGAAGCTGTTCGATGAGCAGGTTCCGGAGTTCGCCAAGATCGTCGACCTGCTCGATGCCAGCGGCGGCCTGAGCCCCGAGCAGATGGGCCGCATCGCGACGTTGCTGCGCGGCGGGTCCGACGCGAAGCGCGGGGCGGTGGCTTTCATGGTGGACCCCAAGCGCGGCGAGTTCGCTCGCGCCTTCGCTGCGACCGAAGACGGCGAGCGGCCGATCCATCTGTTCAAGAGCCTGCGCGAGGCGCGCGAGTGGCTGGCGCAGCTCGACGCTGCCCAGGAGCGGCAGCCGCCGGCCGAGGGCACGCCGTGGTCCGATCCCGATCGACAGGCCACGATGTTCCGGCGCGGTGAGAAGCGTGACGTGCCCGTCCGCCGCCGCGCCGCCAACGCCGCAGACTAGATTCCCGACCGCGTCAAAGCAGACGCCGCAACGGTTCTGCGGCGCCAGCTCGTAAACCTCGGCTCGCAGACTCAGTCCGCCGCGGCGCGCTGCTGCGCGGCGGCTGCTATGGCCGGGCGGTTCATCTCGAGGAACATGCGGATGTGTCGGACGGCGAGCGGAACCTTGTCCGGCGTGTCCTTCCACGGATAGAGGCTGACCTGGCTGTTGGGCGCCAGCATCGCCACTTCCATCGCCACCTTGAACGGATGCGGCGGCACGTCGTCGGGCAGCACCAGGATCGGTGTCTGGCACTTGCGCACGAAGTCGCGCGTCACGGTGAACACGAAGTCGGGGTTGGTGAGGTACATGCTCTTCAGGAAGTCGCTCACCTGGCCCATGTTGTACTCGGGCCGCTTCTTCACGAACTCCGGACCCCAGCCCTCCATGTTGCGGTCGTAGAACTGGGTCGGCATTTCCTCGCGATGGCCCGACGGCTGGGTCAGCACGGCGGCGACCACGCGGTCGCCCGCGCGCTTGATCAGGTTCCAGATGAACGGCTGGCCGATGCAATAGCCCAGCACCATGAAGCGCTTGATGCCGAGATGGTCCATCAGGCCGATATGGTCGTCAGTGAAGGAGTCCCACGGCCGGTCGGCCTCGAGCGGGCCCGAGGACTGGCCGGGAGGAGAGTTGCGCAGGTCGGCGACGACGGTGCGGAAGGAATTGCTGAATTCCTTCGCCGCGTTGAACGGATGGCTGGCGTCGAGCCCGGCGATGGTCGAGTTGAGGCCGCCACCGGGGATTACCAGCAGCGGGAAACCGGAGCCCCGCTCTTCATAGTGAATGCGAACCGGACCTCTTTCGTAGAACGGCATGGCTTCCTCCCGGTGGGTTTTGCGGACCGCGAACCGTGCCACGCGGCGCCAGCGGCCTCAACTGCGGCGCCGGTCGACTCAACCATTGTGTGTAATTGCACCGATCATGTGTCCAGAGACGCTTCCGCTGCCGGTCCGAGCCTGCGTCGTGATAAACTTGTCATAATCAGGGGCGCTGGGAATTGCCGATCTACATCGAGATTTCGAAGCTCTATCGCTGCGCGACCGTTGTCGCCCGCGGCAAGATCAACTCGGCTGAGATCATGGCCGCAGCCAAGGAGATGATCGAAGCCGACATTCCCTTGTTCGCCAAGCTGATCGACATCGCCGGCGCAACCTCCGACATCACGGCCGGGGACGTGCGCCGGCTCGTGGCGGTGCTGCGCAAGGTCGGCAAGATCAAGCGCGGCCCGGTGGCCTTCCTGGTCGCTCCGAACCGGGCCGACTTCGCTCGCGTCTTCGCGGTCAGCCAGAACGAGCGCCCGGTGCGGCTGTTCACCAGCATCCACCAGGCGCGCGACTGGCTGGCGCATGGCGCGCTTATCGAGGCCGATCAGGCGCCGTCGGACGCGGCCGCGAACGGAGGCACGCCCTGGTCCGATCCTGACCGGGAGGCGGTGCTGATCCGCCGCCGCCAGCGCCGCGCGCTGCCGCAGCCCGCGTCCAAATCGGTCTACGGGCTCTAGGCCGGCACGGCATCTGCTAGGCTGGCGTCATGAACGACGCGCAGCCCGAGAACGGCGAGACGCCCGAGAAGGACGTTCCGCTGCGTTACGACACGCGGTTGCTCGGCCGCATCCTGGGTGAGACGGTGAGGGCGCAGGAAGGCGAGGTGGTGTTCGACCTGGTCGAGCGCATCCGCCGCACCGCCGTCCAGTTCCACCGCGACGCCGACGAGGAGGCACGCCGCGAGCTGCAGGCGATCATGAGCGGCCTGCCGACCGACACGGCGATCAAGATCATCCGCGCCTTCGGCTATTTCTCGCACCTCGCCAATCTTGCCGAAGACCAACACCACATCCGCCGCACGCGCGACCATGCGATGAAAAACGCGCCGCCGCGCCGCGGCGCCATGGCATATGCGCTGGCGCGCGCGGGCGACGCGGGTATTTCGCGCCAACAGCTCGAAGACTTCTTCGCGACCGCGCTCTGCGTACCGGTGCTGACGGCGCATCCGACGGAAGTCCGTCGCCAGAGCATCATCGACCGCGAGATGGAGATCGCCCGGCTGCTCGACGAGCGCGACCGCGTGCACTTCACGCCCGAGGAGCTGGCGACCAATCGCAAGGCGCTGCGCCGTAACGTGCTGACGCTGTGGCAGACCAGCCTGGTGCGTCACACCCGGCTGCGCGTGCTCGACGAGGTCGCCAACGGGCTCGCCTACTACGACCATACCTTCCTGGCCGCGCTGCCCGAATTCTACGCCGAGCTGGAGGACCGGCTCGGCTGGCCGGTGCCGTCTTTCTTCCGCATAGGCAGCTGGATCGGCGGCGACCGTGACGGCAACCCGTTCGTCACCGCCGAGGTGACGCAACAGACGCTGGCGATGCAAAGCCAGCGTGCGCTGCGCTTCCATCTCGAGCAGGTCCATCTGCTGGGTGCCGAGCTGCCGGTCGACGGCCGCATGGTCGAGGTCTCGGCCGACTTGCAGACGCTGGCCGACAAGTCGCCCGACAAGGCAGCGGAACGCCAGGACGAGCCTTATCGCCGTGCGGTCACCGGGGTTTATGCACGACTGGCGGCGACGGCGTGGGAGCTCGATCGGCTCGAGCCGCCGCATCCGCCGGTCGGGCCGGCGCCGTCCTACACCTCGGCCGCGGAGCTGAAGGCCGACCTCGACACCGTCCACGACTCGCTGACAGCCAACAATCTCAGCGGCCTGGCGCGCGGCCGGCTGCGGGCGCTGCGACGAGCGGTCGACGTATTCGGTTTCCATCTCGCCTCGCTCGACATCCGCCAGAACTCGGACGTGCATGAGCGGGTGATGGCCGAGCTGATGGAGGTCGCCGGTGCCTCCGTCGACTACGTAAAAATGGACGATGCTGCGCGCACTAGGCTGCTGGCGGCCGAGCTCGAGAACCCGCGGCCGCTCGCCACGCCGCATCACGATTACTCCGAGGAGACCGCCAACGAGCTCGCCATGCTGCGGATCGTGGCGGATGCGCACCGGCGCTATGGCGCCCAATCGGTGCCGCACTACGTGATCTCCAAGGCCGACAGCGTCTCGGACATCCTCGAAGTGGCGGTGCTGCTGAAGGAGGTCGGCCTGTTGCGCCCGCGCGACGGGGAGCTGGATGTCGACATCGTACCATTGTTCGAGACCATCGCCGACCTCCAGCATTGCGGGCCGATCATGGAGGCGCTGTTCGCGGTGCCGGCCTATCGCCGCCTGGTCGCGGCGCGCGGCGTGCAGGAGGTGATGCTGGGCTACTCCGACAGCAACAAGGACGGTGGCTACCTCACTTCGGTGTGGGAGCTCTACAAAGCCGAGCGCGTGCTGATCGACGTCTTCCGCCGGCACGGCGTGCGGCTGCGCCTGTTCCATGGCCGCGGCGGCTCGGTCGGCCGCGGGGGCGGCCCGAGCTACGAGGCGATCCTGGCGCAGCCGCCCGGCGCGCTGCAGGGCGCGATCCGTGTCACAGAGCAGGGCGAGGTGATCGCCGGCAAGTACGCCAACGCCGATGTCGGCGGGCGCAATCTCGAGACCATGGCCGCCGCCACGCTCGAGGCGACGCTGCTGGAAGCCAAGCGGCCGCCGCCGTCGCCCGAATATATCGAGATCATGGAGCAACTCTCGGCGCACGCTTTCCGCGCCTATCGCGCGCTGGTCTACGAGACGCCCGACTTCGACCGCTATTTCCGCGAATCGACCGTGCTGGACGAGATCGCGACGCTCAACATCGGCAGCCGGCCGGCCTCACGGTCCAGACGGCGCGGTATCGAGGACCTGCGTGCCATTCCCTGGGTGTTCAGCTGGTCACAGTGCCGGTTGATGCTGCCGGGCTGGTTCGGCTTCGGCACGGCGGTCGCGCAGTGGCTGGCCGACCATCCGGCCGACGGCCTCCAGTGTCTGCAGCGCATGCACGACGACTGGGACTTCTTTCGCACCACGCTCTCCAACATGGACATGGTTCTGTCCAAGAGCGACATTGCGCTCGCCTCGCGCTATGCCGAACTGGTGGGCGATGAGACCTTGCGGACTTCGATCTTCGACCGCCTGCGCACCGAATGGCAGGCCTCGCTCGATGCCGTGCGGTCGATCCTGCGCGAGGACGAACTGCTCAAGGCCAATCCGCTGCTCGCCCGCTCGATCCGCAACCGCTTCCCCTACATCGATCCGTTGAACCACGTGCAGATCGAGCTGCTGCGCCGCCACCGTGCCGGCGATACCGATCCCGGCGTGGTCCAAGGCATCCACCTCAGCATCAACGGCATCGCCGCGGGACTGCGCAACAGCGGTTAGCGCTCGACGCTCAGGTGAAGGCCGGGTTTGGTTGGCCGATATTCGAAGGTCGGGCCAGTGTAGACGGAACCAAATTGGACGGGCCCGACATCATCGCCTTGGCTTGTTCTTTGAGCGACATCATCAGATCGACCGCGCGGTTGAACTGGTCCCGGTTGTTCTGCCCGTTGAACAAGCCGCGCAGCAGCGACGTGTACGTGTAGTCGAAGTTGAGCGTAAGCTGCGAGGGAAACTTGCCCGATCGCGGGGTTGGGCGGCACGGCATAGCCGCCCGCGTCGAACGGCACGGGCCGCGGCTTGCGGCGAAGGGGCTGCAGGGCAAGGTCGTGGCCCAGGCGAAACCTATTGCGGCGAGCTGCGAGGAGCAGAGCTGCCGGATCGTGCTGCTGCTGAACAAGGGCCAGGAGCTGCTCCTCGCCGACGCCTCCAAGGCCGCGATCATGTCGGGCACGGAGCGGTGCGGCCCCTAGAGCGCAATGGGCTCATCGCCGCTGTCCCCTGTGGCATAGGGCAGGTGCTTGATGAAATGGCACGTGGGTCACGAAGAAGGCGACATCGCCGAGCGGCCTACGCGATCAGCGCCTGCCAGCCGTTGAGCTCGTGGCGCTCCTCGGCGCTGAGGGGCGACACGTTGTAGGCCGTGCGCAGTTCCGCGATGGGCCGCTCGACCACCGGCCACAGCGTCCACTGGCCGCCGAGCAGGTCGACGTTCATAGACGCGCCGCGGGCCAGCGCGCGGAAGAAGGCGGCGGGCCGCAACTCGTCGACCGGGATGGGACCCGGCACGACGCGCTTGCCGGCCTGGAACTGCAGCAGCGTCACCATCAGCAGATCCATGCAGAGCAGCCGGGAGTTGCCGCCGCTGAATGCCGCCAGCAGCATCTCACCCTGATCGTTGACCTCGTACTCGCTCAGCACGTGATAGGCCTCGTGCTTGGCCCAGCCTTCGGGAAAGCTCTTGGGCTCGCCGGGCAGCGCGAAGCCGCGGTCAGTGTAGAAGCGGTAGAGAGCGTAGCCCAGCGTGTCGTTGGGCAGCTGTCCCAGTGCCCGGAAGCGCGCCAGGAGAGTCTGATCGCCGATCATGTACAGGCCCGGCACGGGCGGCAGGAAGTTGCGCAGCATGTCGAGCCAGTCGCGCAGCCGCATCTTGCCGGTCGGCGACCAGTAGTGTGCAACCGAACGCATCATGGCGCTGAAGCCGATGCTGCGGAACTTGCCCTTCACGGCGAGGCGCAGGATCTCCAGCCCGCGGTCCTCGACCGAGAGCCGTCGCGCCGCCTCTTCGACGACCGCGACCTTGGCCGGCAGAATTCGCTTATCGATCACGGGCAGGAGTGCGAGAATTCGCACAACCGACTGTCGCATTGCGGGGTCGACGACGACGTCCGCGAGACTGTCGGGAAGCGCCTTGCCGGCAGGTTCGATCGGCTGTTCGAGATGGAGAAGATGGCGCTGGATCTCGACGATGCTGTCCCGTTCGATCGGCTCGAGGGCGACGGCGCCTTGCGCGGTGGCCACCGCGTGCAGGGTCTGCACGATCGCGGCCGCCTGGGTTCCGGTCGGATGAAGGGTAAGCATAGAGAAAATCCGCCCCGCACAACTATACCCACGCACGATAGCAGAAGTGCTGCGACATTCGCCACTCTTCGGAGTGGACTTGATGGCTGACCCGGCGATCCGCGAAACTTATCCCGCCGACCTGCAGGCACAGATCATCCGGCTCACCTCCGAGGTTGGCTGCGCCGGGCCGGTGCTATTCGTGATGGCTTTCGAGAGCCGGCTCGATCCGGCGCGGCTCGCGCGCGCGGCGCGACTGCTGCTCGATGCCGAGCCGATGCTGGGTTGCAAATTCGTGGCCGGTCCCGGCCGTCCCCATTGGCGGCGGCGCGACGATCTCGACACGACCGCCTGGTGCCTCGTGCAGGAGACCGCCGATCCCGACGCGGTGTTGCGCCAGCTGATGACGCCGGTGCCCGAGCACATCGAGCGCACGATCCGCCTCCATCTGCTGCGCCGGCCCGACGGCGATACGCTGGTGATGTGGGTCACCCACATGTTGGCCGACGCCTATGCCGCCCGCCAGTGCGCCGGTCTGCTGGGCGAGATCTACTCGCGGCTGCGCGAGGAGCCCGGCTACCGGCCCGAGACCAACCCGGCGCCGCCGATGCCCGATTCCTGGATGCGAACGATCTCGTTCGGCGACACGCTGCGCATCCTGCGCCGCGACGTCGCCGATGCGCGTGAAGGCCGGGGTATGATCCATTCCTTCGAGCGTGACTTCGCGACCTTCGTGCGCACGCCGGCGGCCGGCGCGGACTTCGTCAAGGTCAGGATCGGGCCCAATGTGCTGGCCGGGATCGACCGCGCCGCGCGCCAGCGTGGCAACACGCGCAACGAGATGCTGACGGCGTCGTTTCTGCGCGTCTTCGCCGACTTCTCGCCGCGCGGGCCCGATGCCAAGGCGCAGGTCGCCTTGACGATCGACCTGCGTCGCTTCGCGCCATCCGGGCCGCAGCTTCGAACCTACAGCATGGTCGGCATGACGCGGGTCACGGTGCCCTTTGCGGCGGGCGATCCGTTCGACGGGACGCTGGCCCAGGTGAAGGCCGTTCTGGACCGCCAGAAGAAGGCGCTGATGGGCGCGGCCAATCCGCTGCTGGTACGCCTGTTCGGATGGCTGCCGGCGCGCGCCATGCAGGCAATGATCCGCAGCATGGTGCGCAAGACGCTCGACCGGCCGATGGCGCCCAACTTCTCCAACGCCGGCCGGGCTGAGCCCGAGGCGCTGCGCTTCGACGGCGTCGCGCCGCATGACTGCGGCTTGGTGGTGTATCCGGCCGGGCTGCCGCTCTTCATGGTGACGGCAATGGAATACGCCGGCACGCTGACGCTTACCTGCTGCTTCCAGCCGACCGACCTCACATCGGACGCCGTGCGCGGCTTCCTCGAGCGCGTGGTGAACGGCTGCCCGGCCGATCCGGTGCCGGAAACCGAGCCGGACGCGAGCCGCGTCGCCGCCGACTAGGGTCTTTCCGCGGAGAGGGAAAGACTCCTACCGTCAGCCGCGCAATTGAGCCGTTCGCGCTGAGTCGATGCCACGGCCGTCCGATGTGAGCGCCACGCCGTAGTCGCGCTTGGCCGCCTCACGGCTGATGATACCGTCACGCACGTCGCGCAGCACGCGATCGGCATCGCGTGTCTTCGGATCGCCGAAGCCGCCGCCGCCGGGAGTGAGGCTGCGATAGGTGGCCGGCCCGAATCGGTGAACGCCGTACTTCCAGCCGTCGATATGCTTGCCGTCCGCCAGCGTCAGCATGACTGCGCCCCCGACGCCGGCCTTGCCGCCCTGGGCGCCGAAGCTCGACGGCGCGCCGACACCCTCGCCGCGATAGGCGTAGTCGGCGGGCGTCGTCACCTCGACTTCGTAGTCGGCGCCGGCGCCGCCGCGGAAGCGGCCGGCCCCGGCCGAATCGCTGCGCAGTTCCTGGCGGCGGAAGCGCACCGGATAGAGCTGCTCGTAGACCTCGAGATTGGGCAGCGTGAGACCGCCCAGCGTGATCAGATGGCCGACCAGATGGAAGCCGTCGCGCCCCTCGACCCCGCCGCCCGCCGGCGCGCCGGCCCATTGGAACATCACGTAGCG
>DASXQC010000149.1:0-13117 GCA_036493235.1 Reyranella sp. | reverse complement strand
GCGTCGTTGAACTTCAGCTCGGTGTCGAGGCCGCCGAAGCCGTTCTCCTTGGTGGCGAACGGCAGGTCGTGCCAGGCGCCGAAGTTCTCGAGCAGGATCCAGGTCTGCCACTCCGAGGTCAGGCCGCACTTGGCGCCCGAGGCGACCAGCTTCTTGGCCGCATCGCCCACTTCCGGCCAGGTCTGCGGCGGCTTCTCCGGATCGAGGCCCGCCTTCTTGAAGAGGTCCTTGTTCCAGTAGAACACCGGGGTCGAGGAGTTGAACGGCATCGACAGGAGCTTGCCGTCGGTCGTCGAGTAGTAGCCGTAGACCGGACCGATGAAGCCCTTGGGATCAAACGGCTCCTTCTCGTCGGCCATCAGCTGATAGGTCGGATAGACCGCGCCCTTGGCGGCCATCATGGTCGCCGTGCCGACCTCGAAGACCTGCACGATCGCCGGGCCCTGCTTGGCGCGGAAGGCGGCGATCGCGGCGGTCAGGGTCTCCGGATACGAGCCCTTGAACACGGCGTTGACCTTGTATTCGGTCTGGGACTTGTTGAACTGGTCGACCATCTGGTTGACCGCCTCGCCCAGCGCGCCGCCCATGGCATGCCACCACTGGATCTCGGTTTGCGCGGCGGCTCCCTGCGCGCTCGCCAGCACGGCGGCCGCGGCAGCGACGGACGACAGCAGAATACGTGACATGATCGACAAGCCTCCCAAATGAGCCCCGGCCCTGTATCCGTGGACCTCACGACTTCAAAGCGTCTGTTTTATTTCATTGAGGTTACAGTCCCTCAAGACTATCCCCCGGCGCAACCCCCTTTGTCGCAGGCGAGCGCGCGCAGGATGACGTCGGGGGCGTCGGTGATGATGCAGTCCGCCCCCATGCCGACGATGGCCCGTGCTTCGTCCGGGTCGTTCACAGTCCACACGGAGAGGACGTAGCCCGCGCGCTTGACCGCCAGGGCGCCTTCCGCGGTGAGCTTGCGGCGACCGATATTCATGCCCACGGCGCCGACCGCCTCGGCACGGGCGCGCCAGTCCTCGCCGAGCTCGCCAACGAGCAGCGCCCGCGCGAATTCCGGCGCAGCCGCCTGCGCGGCCTTCAGCGACTCGTCCTTGAAGCTCGAGAGCAATGGCGCCGACAGCGCGGCTGGCCAGCAGCGGCGCAGCATCTCGACCGCCACGCGCGCCGTCTCCGCCTCGTGCCCCTCGCACGGCTTGATCTCGACATTGCAGCCGAGCCCGAGCTCGAGGAAGCAGGCGATCGCCTGCTCGAAGGTCGGGACATCGGCCGGCAGCTCGGCGCGCAGTGTCTGCGCCACCAGCCGGTCCACGTCCATGGTACGCTTGAGCGAATCGTCGTGCATCACGACCGGCACGCCGTCGGCCGTGAGCTTGACGTCGATCTCGACCCAGGCCGCGCCGCGCTTCCTTGCCTCGCGGAACGAGGCCAGCGTGTTCTCCGGCGCGTAGGCCATCGCGCCGCGGTGTCCGATCACTTGAGGCAGTTGCAGCATTCGCCAATCCAACGCTTACTCGGGCTGTTGCAATAGACGAGTGTCCCCGCCGATGTCGACGTTCCCCGATCAGTTCCGCCTCGACGGTCGTACCGCCCTGGTGACCGGCTCGGGCCGCGGCCTGGGCTGGGAGATGGCGCGCGGGCTCGCCGAGGCGGGCGCCCGGGTGCTGCTGCATGGCCGCTCGGCCGAGCGGCTGGCCCCCCGCGTCGAGGAGCTGCGCCGGGCCGGTCGGCCGGCCGATGCGGTGGAATTCGACATGGCCGACCGAATGGCGATGCGCGCGGCGATGGCCGGGGTGCTGACCGACATTGGGCCGGTCGACGTCCTGATCCACAATGTCGGCGAGCGCGACCGCCGGCCGTTCGACGCGATCGAGCCGGAGGACTTCGCCCGCCTGATCGACGTCGACCTCTCGGCCGCCCACGCGCTGGTCAGGCTGGTGGTGCCCGGCATGATCGAGCGCGGATGGGGCCGGCTGATCCTGGTGTCCTCGATCGCGGGCCAGCTCGCCGTGCCCGGCGCCTCGTCCTATATTGCCGCCAAGGGCGGGCTGACGGCCCTGGCCCGGGCGCTGGCGGCCGAGCTGGGCGCCAAGGGCGTCACCGTCAATGCCCTGTCGCCCGGCTTTTTTGCCACCGAAACCAATGCCCAGCTGATGGCCTCGCCGATGGGTGAGCGGCAGCGGGAGCGCTGCCCGGCCAAGCGCTGGGCCGAGCCTCGAGAAATCGCCGGCGCAGCGCTCTTCCTGGCCTCGCCGGCCGCCTCCTATGTCAACGGCCATACCTTGGTGGTCGATGGCGGGGTATCGGCCACCTATCTGGCTTGAAACGCTGCAACTTTTTCCGCGCTGGGCCCGAGACAATCGCTTGAGAACTGGCCCTGGTCCGCCGGGTCTCACCTTGTTTTGCGTCTGCGAAAGTGAGACAAAAAAAGGCCCCTAGGAGGGGGCCGTGTTCCGGGGAGGGACCGTTGCGCTGGATTCTCCGATCACTTGCGATCGCGGTCGCGGGTTTTGTGCTGGCCACCACCGCTCCGCCGGTGCAGGCGCAGCAGACCATGACCGCCGCTCAGCAGGCGTCACTTACGACCGCCATCGCCGCCAACGATGCGGCGACGATCGCGAGCCTGGCTGTCAAGCTGTCAGGACCGGCGCTCGCCTCTCTTGCCACCTATTTGGTGGATTCCAATAACGCGACTCTGATCGCAGACGTGATGGCCAATGTGAAAAACCTCACGGATTCGCCCGGGACGGCGTTCGTGGGCAAAGCCATCGGCGTCGCGATTGCCAACAGCCCGAACGCCATCACCCTTGGTCCAGCCGTTATCACACTAACAGCCGACAACTGGGCGGCTGTGCAAAGCATCGCTGATGGGATCATCACGACCTCCACTAATCGTGCAGTCGTGAAGGCGGTCCAGTACGCGGCTGCTCAAGCGGGCATCACCCTGTTGGCCATCACGCTACAATCGGGCGGAGGCATCATCCTTGGCAATGCGCCGCCAGTTCCACCGCCGTGCACGACGAGTTGCACCTGAACCCATGGTGGCCGATGTGGCGCTCCCAGCCGGGCGCCCCGCAAGGAAAGACCGAGACGCAGGATCGCCGAGGGCGGACCGATTGGGCTCGATCCACCACGGTAATCTTGTTGTTTGGACTGGGTATCTCACTCCTGGTCCTGGCTGTTCCGCGGGCCGTCGCCAGCCTCACATTCGCTCAGAGGTCGATGACGAGCCGCGAGCTGATGAGCCGCAGGCACTCGCCTGCCGAACTGGCTCGAAACATAAGGATCGTCGAAGATGCCCTGAAATGGGCCTCGCCGGCGCACTACCGGGTCACCCTAGGTCTCCTCGAATACCAGCTGGCGATGACTTTTCCGGTCTACGGCCCGGACAATGCGCTGTGGCTCAAACGGGCCGAGCAGCACGTGATCTCTGAACTGAAGATGAGCCCCGCCGATGGTTATGGCTGGGTGATGCTGGCGTTCATCCGCCAGATCCTCGTCGCACCGTCGCGGGACGTCCTGGATCCGCTCATCACCTCGCTCGACGTCGCGCCCAACCGACGCGATCTCTGGCGTTCGCGGATGGCCCAGCTGATGTACTACTGGGGCGGATTGAAGCCCAACGAGCTGCCGATCGTGCGTCATCAGGTGCGGACAATGTGGAACATCCCGGGGTTCCAGTTTTTCCTGTACGACACCGCGCTCAAGTACCGCCGCAAGCGCGAGCTCCTGGAAGCGCTCAAGGATGAGCCGGGCGCACTCGACGAGATCGCCACTTTCGACCGCAACATGGCCTACCCGTGACCAACACCGTCGGACAGCAACAACCCCAGGCCAACGGCACCTTCGCCGACTACGTCGCCATCGCCCGGCTCGACCATGTCACCAAGCATGTCCTGATCGTCCCCGGCGCGGTGTTCGCCTACCTGCTGCGCGGCGTGCACACCAACTCGCTGGTGCTGGGCGTCGTGCTGGGCTTCGCCTGCGCGATCTGCATCGCCTCGGCCAACTACGTCATCAACGAGTGGCTGGATCGCGAGTTCGACAAGTTCCATCCGACCAAGTCGCAGCGCTCCGCGGTCCAGAAGAACCTGCGCGGCGGCTACGTGGTGCTCGAATGGGCGATCCTGGTCGTCGCCGGCCTGGCGCTCGCCTATGCCGGCGGCCGGCTGATGCTGCTCGCGGCCGTAATCTTCGCGCTGCAGGGCATCGTCTACAACGTCCAGCCGCTGCGCACCAAGGACAAGCCCTACCTCGACGTCATCTCCGAATCGATCAACAACCCGGTGCGGCTGATGATCGGCTGGGCGATGCTCGATCCCACGACCCTGCCCCCCTCGTCGGTGCTGCTGCTCTATTGGACGGGCGGCGCGTTCCTGATGACCGCCAAGCGGCTGTCGGAATATCGCGAGATCACCGCCAGCCACGGCCATGAGCTGCTGTCCCGCTATCGCGCGAGCTTCGCCGGCTACTCCGAGATCAGGCTCACGGTGTGCTGCTTCGCCTACGCACTCGCCTCCACCTTCCTGCTGGCGGTGTTCCTGATGAAGTACCGCATCGAGTATCTGCTGACCGTGCCGGTGGTGATCCTGCTGTTCGCCTGGTACCTCGGCGTGTCGATGCGGCCGGGCTCGTCGGCACAGAAGCCTGAGAAGCTGTTCCGCGAGCGTGGCCTCATGATCCTCGTGATCGTGCTCGGCGCGTTGTTCCTGCTGCTGACCTTCGTCAACGTCCCGCTGCTCGAACCCCTGGCCAGCCAGCGCTACATCTCGATCCAATGATGGCGGGCCAATGATGGCGGGCCAATGACGGCGGGCCAATGACGGTATTCGGGCCGGTCGACTGGGACGGCGTGCGCCTGGTCGTGTTCGACGTCGACGGCACCCTCTACCGGCAGCGCCCGTTGCGCCTGCGCATGGCCCGCGATCTCGCCCTGCATGCCCTGACACACCTCGACCTCCGCACCCTCGCGGTGCTGCAGCGCTTCCGCCACCTGCGCGAGGAACTGGGCGAGGCACGGGTCGAAGGCTTCGCCGAGCGCCTGGTCGCCGAGACCGCGGCCGGGGGCGGCTGCACCCCCGACGAGGTGCGCGCCATCGTAGCCCGATGGATCGACCGCCATCCCCTGCCCTACCTGCGGCGCAGCCGCTATGCCGGACTGACGGAGCTGTTCGCCGGCCTGCGCCGGCACGGCAAGACGATCGGCGTGCTGTCGGATTATCCGGCGGTGGCCAAGCTCGCGGCCCTCGAGCTCGTGGCCGACCACGTCGTCACGGCCGACGATCCGGAGATCGGCGTGCTGAAGCCGCATCCCAAAGGTCTCGCCGTCCTTATCGAGCGGGCCAATGCGACACCGGCCTCGACGCTGATGATCGGCGACCGGACCGAGCGCGACGGGCTGGTGGCGCAACAGGTCGGCGCGCGCGTGCTGTTGCGGGCCTCCCAGCCGATCGCGGGCTGGCAGACCTTCGCCCGCTTCGACGGCCCGCTGTTCGCACCGATGCTCGGGTGAGCCGTGCGCGACGTGCTGACCAAGCTCGTGCGCTACGCTGTGACCGGCGGCATCGCCGCGGTCGTCGATGCCGGCGGCTTTGCGCTGTTGCTCGAGGCCGGGCTCGCCGTCGCGGCCGCCGGGACGCTGAGCTTCTGCATCGCCGCCCTGGTGAACTACGGCCTGTCGAGCCGCTTCGTGTTCGCCCGCAGCGCGACGGCGCAGGGCTTCGCGCTGTTCTTCACCACCGCGCTGATCGGGCTGTCGGTCAATCTCGGTGTCACGCTGCTGGGCGTCTACTGGATCGGGCTGCCGCCGATCGTTGCCAAGATCGTCGGCATCGGCACGGCGTTCCTGGTCAATTTCGCCCTCAACCTGCTGGTCGTCTTTCGCCCTTCAGCCGCAGCACCGCCGCGGCCAGAAACGCCAGAATGACCAGCGGCGCGATCGGGAAGCCACGCCCCGAGAGATAGAGCGTCAGGGTCGGGATCACCCACATGCCGGCATAGACCAGCGGCTCCAGCGGGTAGAAGCCTTCGGTCGCGCCGCGGAAGTAGAGCGCGAGCACGACCGGCATCAGCAGCAGAAGGTCGTAGTTCAGCATATAGGGCGAGACGAAGAACGTCCCCGCCAGCAGCACCGCCGTGCGCGCGGCGCCCGACCGGTGATAGCGGAAGGCATACCAGGTCGCGGCAACAGCCATCGCCGTGAGGCCGAGCTGGATCGCGCTCGCGACGCTGCGCGGCAGGCCGATCGCCAGCGCCGACACGTAGGGTGTGGTGATGTAGGACTTCAGCACCTCCATCACGTAGTCGTGCAAGCGCTCCCCGCTGGTGGCGCGCACCAGCGCGATGAAGTCGAGCCAGGTGCCAAGCCCGAACACCGCGAGGCTCGCCAGCACCAGCACGATCCCAGTCGCCGCGGCCCACGCCAGCGCCCGCCACTGGCGGGCCGCGATCAGCGCCACCGGGATCAGCAGGCAGAGCTGCGGCTTGTAGCCCAGCAGCCCGAACAGGATGCCGGCCAGCGCCGGTCTTTTGTCGAGCAGGCGCAGGCCGCCATAGACCAGCGCCACGGCGAGGAAGGTCGCCTGGCCCGAGACGACCACGTGCACCGCGGCGGGCGAGACCGCCATGGCGAGCCAGCCCCAGGGCCAGCCCCAGCGATGGCGTCGGCCCTCGAACGCCGAGGCGCCGACCGTCACCAGCATGAACACCCAATAGGCCGCATCGACCGCGATCAGGCCGAGCGGCAGCAGCGCCATCAGCCAGAACGGCGGGTAGAGGAACGGCCGATAGTGGACGATGTCCGGGAAGCGGTCGGCGAACAGAGCGTTCTGGAAGTCGGTGAAGGCGTCGATGTCGGTGTAGACCATCGCCAGCTTGCCTTCGAAGAAGGCGCGCACCGCGGCCCAGGGCGTCAGGAAATCGGGATACATCACCCATTGCGGCCGGCCGAGCCGCGGGCCGTGCAGCGCCAGCGAGGTGACATAGAGCACATCGTAGAGGCCGATGACGGCGCAGAAGACGATGGCCAGCCGGAGATACCAACGCGGAGAGATCGACATCGTGCCTAGAACATATTCCGTCCGGCCGGAATCGGCCGGACGGAATATGCCTGCTGCAACAAATATCGCCCGTGCGCGCATTTCCGTTCAGATGGAACCGCGCCCGTCGGGCGATGGGACAAGGGACAACTGTGCGGGCGCGGTTCCATCTGAACGGAAATCGCTCTAGTGGCCGGCCTTCGTGTTCTGCTGCGCCAGCCAGCGGTTCCACTCGTCCGCCAAGTCGGTCCATTTCAGCCGCGCCTGCGGATGCAGGTAGAGCACGTTGGCGAACAGGATGAATTCCTTGCGCGGGCCGTAGCGCAGCGGCTCGTACATGCCCGACAGCACGAAGCCCCGGGCTTCGAGATGGTCGTGCAGCTCGGTGAACTGCTGCATCTCCTTCTGGTCCGAGCGGAAGGTCATCTCGGCCAGAACGAAGATCAGGTTGTGGTCGGCGATCAGCCGGCTTGCGCCGCGCACCACCTCCATCTCCCAGCCCTGCACGTCGAGCTTGAGCACGTCGAGATGGCTGATGCCGTTGCGGGCGACCATCTCATCGACGGTCGACACCTCGGTGGGCTGGGTCTTGCCGTCCGCGTCGTCGGCCGGGACCAGGGTGTTCAGCTCGGAGTTGGTCCGGACCTGCAGCGCCATCGTTCCCGGCGCGCTGCCCAGCGCCATCTTCTGCAGGTGCACGTTCCGGCGGCCGCCGAACTTCGCCGACAGCGTCGCGTAGGCGCCGTCGGTCGGCTCGAACGAGTGGATCTCGGCGCCGGGTGCGTATCTCAGCATGTGTCCCAGCGTCTGCCCGACATTGGCGCCGACGTCGAACAGCGCGCCGAGCGAGCGCGTCCCCATGAAGCGCTGTACGTCGTAGAGCCACGACATGCCGTAGGGCACGTAGCGCGTCAGCGGAAAATGCCGCGAGGCAAGCGTCGCCTGGAGCGCTCCATCCAGCGCCGTGCCGATCCGATACTTCAGTCCCACCTGATTCCCCCTGGCCGGATGATAGCACGGACCGTGCGGCGGCGTCAGACCGGTGTCTCAGACCGGAGCCGGCCCCCCGCTCTTGCCGGCTTTGCGCATCAGGAACACCAGCGGCAGGGAGGCGAACACCATGAACATCAGGATGTGGAACACGTCGATGTAGGCCAGCATGCTCGCCTGCTGGCCGAGCATCCGATAGATCTGCGCCACCGCGCCGCGGGCAGCATCGATCTGCGACATGCCCTGGCCCATCAGGGCGTGCGTGGCCTGGGTGATGGCCTTCGCGTAGTTCGGGTTCAGCGGGTTGAGGGTCTCGGCGTAGCGCGCCTGGTGAATCTGGCTCTCGCGCGCCAGCATGGTCTGCACCAGCGAGATGCCGAACGTGCCGCCGAGATTGCGCGCCGCGTTCATCAGCGCCGAGGCCTGGTTGTTGTACCGCGGATCGAGACCGACATAGGCCGCGGCGGTGATGGGAATGAACAGGAACGGCAGGCCGACCGACTGGATCAGGCGCGCCATGGCCGCGTCGTCGAACGACATCTGGGTATCGAGCGTGCCCATGTTCCACAGCGCCACGCCCTGGGTCAGCAACGCGAAGGCGATGAGATAGCGCGGGTCGACCCGGCCGGCCAGGAAGCCGGTGAGCGGCATGACGACCAGCGTGGCGAGGCCGCCCGTGGTCAGGGCGAGGCCGGCGTTGGTCGCGGTGTAGCCCAGCACCTCCTGCAGCAGCTGCGGGATGAACTGCGTCGTGCCGAAGATGATCACGCCCATCAGCAGCATGAAGATGTTGGAGATCATGAAATTGCGCCGGGCGAACAGGCGGAGGTGCACGATCGGCTCGCGGCGCGTCAGCTCCCACGGAATGAAGGTGAGCAGCGCGACGCCGCTCACGATGGCGGTGGTGACGATCATCGGACTGGAGAACCAGTCCTCGCGCTGGCCACGGTCGAGCGTGACCTCGAGGCCGCCGAGGAACAGCGCCAGCAGCGCAAAACCCTGCCAGTCGATCCGCAAGCCTTTCGAGAACAGCTTGGCCCGCGCCTTGTGCAGCACCGGCGGCTCGTCGACGAAGATCGTCACCAGGGCGAGTGACAGGATCCCGATCGGCAGATTGATCAGGAACACCCAATGCCAGGAGAAATTGTCGGTGATCCAGCCGCCCAGGGTCGGGCCCAGGATCGGGCCGACGATCACCACCACTCCGTAGGCCGCGAAGGCCGCGCCGCGCTTGGCCGGCGGGAAGGTGTCGACCATCATCGACTGCTCGACCGGCGCCAGCCCGCCGCCACCGATCCCCTGCAGCACGCGCGCCGCGACCAGGAAGGCGAGATTCGGCGCCAATCCGCACAGCACCGAGGCCAAGGTGAACAGCGCGACCGAGATCATGTAGTAGCGCTTGCGGCCGATCACGTCGGCCAGCCAGCCGCTGATCGGCACGATGATGGCGTTGGCGACCAGGAAGCTGGTGATCACCCAGGTCGCCTCGTCGTAGCTCGCCGACAGGCCACCGGCGATGTGCTGCAGCGCGACGTTGGCGATCGAGGTGTCGAGCACCACCATGAAGGTGGCGATCGAGATGACCGCGATTATGGTCCAGGGATTGCGCCTTCCGGCGACGGAGCGTTCGGGGCTCCAGTCGCCGTGTGCCGCTTCCGCCGGCATCAGCGCACCTTGACCGTGGGCTCGACGCTCATGCCCGGGCCGAGCGGGCAGTTCTGGGGAATGTTGTTCAGCACGATCTTCACCGGCACGCGCTGGACCACCTTGACGAAATTGCCGGTCGCATTCTCGGGCGGCAGGATGCCGAAGGCCTGGCCCGCGCCGCGCTGCAGGGAATCGATGCGGCCCTCGATCTTCGCGCCGGGGCAGGCATCGACCGCGACCGTCACCGCCTGGCCGACGCGCATGTGGGCGAGCTGGGTCTCCTTGAAGTTCGCCGTCACCCAGACTTCGAGCGGCACGATCGCCATCAGTTCCTGGCCGGGCATCACGTAGTTGCCGTCGGCGACGCTGCGCTGCGCGACGTGCCCGGCGATCGGCGAGACGATGTGGGTGTAATCGACATTGAGCTGCGCGGCGTCGAGCTGAGCCTTGGCGACCGCGATCTGTGCCCTGTCGCTGGCGATCTTGGCCTGCGACGCGGCGACCTGCGCCGTGGCGTTCCGCGACGTGGTGACGGCCTGGTCGACCGTCTGCTGCGATACGGCCTGCGGCGTGGTCTGCTGCAATGTGCGATAGCGCTCGGCATCGCGCTGCGCCCGCTCGGCCTGCGCCTTCAGGCCGGCATCGGCAGCAACGTCCTGCCGGTAGACGTTCGCCGCTTGGGCTTCCTGAGCCTCGGCCTGCGCCAGCTTCGCCTTGACGTCCGCGGGATCGATCTCGACCAGCGGCTGGCCCTTGCTGACCTGCTGGTTGTCGTTGACGTAGATCCGCGTCACGCGGCCGGACACCTGCGGCGAAAGGTGCACGATGTGGGTATCGATGAAGGCGTCGTCGGTGCTTTCGTAGTGACGCGCATTCAGCCACCAAATGACGCCGGCGATGATCACCACGACCGCCACCGCTGCGGCACCGATCTTGAAATACCGGCTGCTGAAGAACGAAGACGCGCCGCCGCCCTCGGCCCCGTCCCCGTCGGGCCGGTCGTCGTGTTCGTGCTCGATCTCTTCGCGACGGCGGCTTTCGGGACGCGGCGACAATTCGTCATGAGCGTCGTCACGGACGAATGCACGCCGACCTTCATCCGGGGCCATGCGAAATTCCGTCGGAACAGTCCGCAGGAAAAACGCCCCAAGGGTCGGTTTGTTGCTTCTTCTGCAGCCTGGTTGAGGTCAGGGCCGGACGTACAAGACGTAGCCCAGCGCGCCATCGTCGAACTCTCGCAGCGCGACGCGCGGATCGTCCGCTGCGCGTCCGACGGAAGCGAGCAGCTTCGCCTTGATCCAGTCGGCGATGCCGGGAGACATGTTGTGCGCGCTCCAGGCGAGGACCGGGCAACCTTTGCCCTCCAGCCGATGCTCCAGTTCCGCCGTCAGGGAAGACGGCAGCGTTCCTTGCGCCAGCGTGCGGGTGAAGACGAGCTCGGTCGGCGCGAAACCCTCGAGATAGCGGCCGTAGGTGCTGCCGTAGATCATCTCGGCGTAGCCGGGCTTGTACCAGGTCGGATGATCGGTGGTGACGACAGGCAGGACCTGGTCGCGGCAGGCCGGCAAAGTCCGGATCCATTGTGCCGATTGGCGGAACGGCTCGTACGGCACGCGCGGCTCGGCCGACGGCAGGCGCGCCATCGCGATCGAGGACATCGACAGCACCAGCACCGACAGCGCCGACGCGAGCGCGAGCCGAAGGGCCGGCGTCGCCTTCTCCGTTGCCGCATCGTAGGCGCGTGCGAACAGCGCCCAGAAGAACGGCGAGACGATCAGGAAATTGCGATCCCAGAAATTCGGCGCCAGCAGCGTCGAGCTGACGATGGCGCCGGCCAGCACGAGCAGCGGCACACCAACCAGAAAAAGCGTCACGCGCTCCGGTCGGAAGCGCCGTTCATGCAGGATCGCGGCAACGCACAGCAGGATCGCGACCAGTCCCTGCGGGCCGACGGTAAAGTCGACGCAGGACCGCATCACGGCAAGATACCAGGCGACGTCGTTGCGGTACCAGTTGTCGCCCAGCGAGACCCGCGTGTGCGTCTCGATCACGAGCTTCACGTACAACCCCACCGCCAGGACCAGCACGACGGCGGAGACGGCGAGCAGCGCCCTGTCCCGTCGGCCGATCAGGCCCAGCAGGATCAGGACGGAGAGGCTGACATAGAGCGCGTAGAAATGCGTGAACGAGCCCGCGGCAGCGAGCCCCAGCAACGCGCCGAACAACAGGCGGTGGCGTTGCCGCTCCGGATTCAGCAGCGCCAGGCTGACGGCCAGCACGCCGGCGACGATCAGCAGGCACAGGCCGTAAGAGCGTGCATTCTGCGCCTGGTCGAACCAGAACAGCGAACCGGTCGCCATCGCCGCGCCGAACAGGCGCGCCGCCAGGCTGAAGACCGCGCGCGTGCCCAGCACGAAGACCAGGATCGCGCCGCACGCCGTGACGGCGCTCAACAGGCGCAGGCCCGCCTCACCGTCACCGAATAAGCCGGTGACGCCCGACAGAGTGAACAAATAGAGCGGCGGATGGACGTCCGTCGCGATGCGCCCGAACAGTGTCGTACCCGGCGTCGCCTCCAGCAGCCGGGCCGTGAACAGTTCGTCGAACCACAGGCCATGCGCCGCGAGGCCGACGAAGGCGAACACCAGGCCGATGGCGCACGCCAAGCCGAAGCAGGCAACGGCAACCACCCTGTCGGTATTGGGGCGCAGACCGGCCCATCCGCGCCTGTCGTCGACTACGCTGTCGGTCATCACTTGGGGTTAGGGGTTCGACAGCCCCATGAGACCACGGCAGCGAGCCGGCGGGCGCTCCGGATTTGTATGAATTGTCGCTAGAACATATTCCGTCCGGCCGGAATCGGCCGGACGGAATATGCCTGCTGCAACAAATATCGCCCGTGCGCGCATTTCCGCTCAGATGGAACCGCGCCTGCACGGTCGTCTCTTACGCCATCGGTCCACTGGCGCGGTTCCATCTGAGCGGAAATCGCTCTAGTGGGCGCCGCGTCGCGAGGCCAGCGCCATGGCCACGTAGGCGCCCCCGGCGCAGATCAGCGAGACGCCGGCCATCGTCGCGGGCGTGAACGAGTGGCTGTAGGGCAGCTTCAAGAGCAGCAGGAGACTCACCACCAGGGCGATGCAGCCCGACACCAGGAACCAGTGCCAGCCCGTCTGGCCGCGCACGCGGATGGCGAAGGCGATCTGGGTCAAGCCATGGATCGCGAAGATCGCGGCAATCAGCACCGTCAGCGCCACCACGCCAGCGAACGGATCCATGTAGATCAGCGCGCCGCCGACCGTGGCGAGGCTGGCCAGCAGCATGTGCCAGAGGAAGCCGGCCCAGTTCAGCATCTTGCTCGACTGGATGACCTGGAGGAGACCGCTGGCGACCAGCACGATGCCCAGGATCCGGCTCGCCGGGATCTCCGACAC
>DASXQC010000148.1:0-15421 GCA_036493235.1 Reyranella sp. | reverse complement strand
CAGGTGCGCCACCTTCACGAAGCCGAAGCGCTCGTGCAGCGTCAGAGAGGCGGCGTTGTCCGCGTCGATATAGCCGATCATCTGCCGAAAGCCGGCGGCGGCGCAGGCGTCGATCAGGGCCTGCAGCAGGATGCTGCCGATGCGGCGGCCCTGGTGCTCGTGATGGACGTAGATCGAGTGCTTGGCGGTGTAGCGATAGGCCGGCCGCTTGCGGAACAGCACCGCATAGGCATAGCCCACGACCACGTCGCCGGAGGTCGCCACGACGTGCGGCAGGCGACGGTTGCGCATGTTCTTGCGCCGTTCGCGCAGATCGTCTGGCTCCGGCGCGCCGGTGTCGATCACGTCCGGCTCGATGCCGCGCCTGATGTGGCGGCGGTAGATCGCCAGCATGGCGTCGACGTCGCTGTCGCGCGACGGCCGGACGAGGACGGGCGGCCGGCTGTCGGTCTGGAGGGCTTCCATGCCCGACGACTTATTCGGAGACCATGTAGGTGTAAAGCCTGACGCGACCGTCCTGCTCAACTTCGCGGTAGACGCCCTGGATCTCGACTTCGAAGCCCGGGAAGGTGTTGAAGCACTTCTCGAACATCAGCAGGTAGTCGATCATCGGCTGGGCTCGCTCGGTGAGCCGCTCGCCCGGGACGATGGTGGCGATGCCAGGCGGGTAGACCACGAACGGCGTGGTGGCGACGCGGCCGGCGACCTTGTCGATCGGCAGGTAGTCGACGTCGTTGCGCGTTAGGGCGGTGGCGGCATCGCGCGGCGACATCGCGATTTCCGGCAGGTGCTCGGGCGCGAACTGCCGGGCCTGCAGGGCGCTGACATTGGCCTCGCGGAAGAAGCGGTGCATGTTGCCGCAGAGATCGCGCAGCCGCACGCCGGCATAGCGGCCTTGCCGGCGCTGGCAGAATTCGGGGATGACCTCCTCCAGGGGCGCATTCTCGTCGTGCAGCTTCTTGAAGGCGACCAGGCCGCTCACCAGGGTGCCGGCCTTGCTGGCTTCTACGCCGGGCGTCAGCAGGAAGAGCAGCGAGTTGAGGTCGTTCTTCTCCGCTACGATGCGGTTCTCACGCAGGTACTGCGCCACCACCGGGGCCGGGATGCCGTGCTCGGCATAGGCGCCAGTGGCGCGGTCGAAGCCCGGCGTCAGCAGGGTGAGCTTGTTGGGATCGGTCATGGCGAAGCCCGCTTCCATGCCGGCGAAGCCGTGCCAGGCCGCGCCGGGGGCGAGCTGCCAGTAGCGCGGGTCGGAGGCGAGCTGGTCCGTGCTGACCGATTCCCACGGCACGTCGTGCACCGAGCCGGCGCGTCCGGCGTCGGGAATGGCGATGCGGTCGGGCACGAACGGCTCGAAGAACCAGCGGCGCTCGGGCCGCGCCTCCTGCTCCTCGAACTCGCGGCGGATGGCGCGGATCTTCTTGCGAAGCTCGATGCCGAGCCGGATCGTGTCGTCCCACAGCACCTCGCCCGAGCGGCCCTTCATCATCTGCGCGCCGACGTCGAGCGAGGCGAACAGCGGATAGAACGGCGAGGTCGAGGCGTACTGCATGAAGCTTTCGTTGAAGCGCCGGTGCCCGACATGGCGCTTCTGACCCTTGATGTGGCTGTCCTTGATGTGGATCTGCGAGGCCTGGCTGAAGCTCGCGAGCTGCTTGTGCGTCGATTGCGTGGCGATAATGCCGGGCGCATCGGGGCCGAGATTGGCGAGGCCCATGGAGAAGCGCTGGGCGTAGATCGGATGGAACTTCATGAAGCCCGCCCACGCCTCGTCGAACAGGATGTAGTCGCAGAGATGACCGATCCGCTTCAGGATCATCTCGGCGCTGTAGATGCTGCCGTCGTAGGTGCACTGCTCGATCGCGGCGACCCGGAAGGGCCGGGGTTTGCGCCACAGTTCGGGGTCCTCGACCAGCGAATGGTTCTTGATGCGCTCGCGCAATTCGTCTTCATCGAGCGCGTCCCAGCGCATCGGGCCGATCAGGCCCCAGGCGTTGCGCGTGGTCGGGACATAGACCGGGATGCCGCCGTTGATCAGCAGCGCGCCGTGGTGCGCGGCCTTGTGATTGTTGCGGTCGAACAGCACGAGGTCGCCGTCGGTGACCAAGGCGCCTAGCGCGACCTTGTTCGAGGTCGAGGTGCCGTTCAGCACGAAATAGGTCTTCTCGGCGCCGAAGATCTTGGCCGCCTCCTTCTGCGCGGCGAGGGCAGGGCCCTCGTGCGTGAGCAGATCGCCGAGATCGAGCACGGAGTTGTCGAGATCGTCGCGGAACACCGATTCGCCGAGATGCTCGACGAACACCCGGCCGATCGGGCTGCGATTGTAGAACACGCCGCCGTTGTGGCCGGGGCAGGTCCAGAGCTGGTTGCCCTCCTCGGCATAGTCGACCAGCGTGCCGAAGAACGGCGTCTTGAGGGTATCGGCGTACTTCTTGAGTCGGCTGATCAGGTTGCGGGCGATGAAGGCCGGCGTCTCCTCCGACAGGAAGATGTAGCCGTCGATGAAATCGAGCACCTCGACCGGGATGTCCTCGAAGCGCTGGCGGCGGATCAGCAGCACGACCGGCAGGTCGAGGCCGCGTCGCCGCATCAGGTTGATCAGCGCCGCCGCCCGGCCCTCCAGGCCCTTGCGGCCCCAATCGACCACCATGCAACCGATCGCGGCGTCGGTCTGGACGGCGATCTCGGCGTCTTCGAGCTTGCGCGCCTTGATCACCTCGAAGCCCGACCGCTCGATCTCCCCAACGATCTGGTTGAGCCGTACGCCCTCGAGGTTGTCGGCGTCGAAGTTCGGCATCGCGAACAGAAAGGTGAACCGCCGAAAATAATCCATTGCCTGCCTCCGACATACGGCAGGACATGTCGGCGCATTATGTGACGACGCCGTGACACACCTGCCTCACCCTGAGGAGCATCGCGCAGCGATGCGTCTCGAAGGGTGGCAACATCATGTCTGCGGCGACCCTTCGAGACGCGGCCCGCCGGGCCGCTCCTCAGGGTGAGGTGGTACTGCTAGGTGGGCCCGATATCCATCACGTCGGCGTCGGAATCGTCGGCCGGCGGCTGGGTGAGCGGATCGACCAGGGCGACGAAGCGGTGGACGCCGTCGACCACCGTGCGCGTCACCCGGGCGCGGGTCTCGAGGCAGTGCAGGTGGGCCAGCGTCTCGCCGAAAGCGAACACGACCTGATTGTTGTCGAGATGGCGCGGGAACAGGATGGGCACCATGTCCCACCCGGTCGCGCCTTCGGCGCCGCGGCGGGCGATTGCGGTCGCCATGTCGTTGAGACGCGCGTCGTGGTGGGCGATCAGCTGGTCGAGGCGGGTATGCAGGCCGACGAACGGAAAGCCGTGACTCGGCAGCACCAGCGCATCGGCCGGCAGGCGGCGGAAGCGCGAGAAGCCGTCGAGGAACCAGGTCAGCGCGTCGGCCAGCGGCTCGTTTGGCCACACGCCGACATTGGTGCTGATCTTTGGCAGCACCTGGTCGCCGGCGATCAGCACGTTGAGCTCGGGGCACCACAGCGAGGCATGCTCGGGCGCATGACCACGGCCAACGATGACGTCCCAGCGATGGCCGGCGATGGTGATCGGATGGGCGTGGATCAGCCGCTGGAAGGCGGTGGGCAGCGGCACCACGCCCTTGGCGTAGCCGCCCTTGTGGCGGTGGAAGAGCGAAATCTTCTCTGCCGGCACGCCATTGCGCGCGAGGTGCGCCCCGCGCACGTCCTCGTTCTCGATGAAGTCGTTGCGCGCGGCGATGGCGCTCATGTATTCGCCGAGCGTCATGCTGAGCGGCGCGTTCCAGCGCTCGCACAGCCAGCCCGCCATGCCGATATGGTCCGGATGCATGTGCGTGCCGATCACGCGACGCACCGGCTTGCCGCCGAGGCTGGTGGCAAAGATCTTGTCCCACAGTTCGCGCGTGGCATCGGAGTTGATGCCGGTGTCGACGATGGTCCAGCTGTCGGCCTCCTCGACCAGCCACAGGTTGATGTGGTTGAGCTGGAACGGCAGCGGCATGCGCAGCCAATAAATGCCAGGCGCGACGTTCTTGATCGTGCCGGGCTCCGGCACGTCGCCACAGGGAAAGCGCAGCTGCGACAGCAGGCGCTGCGAAAGATCGGGTGAATCGGGCATGGCGGGAGTCTAGGCCGGGCCCGCGGCGGCTGTCACGGCTGCGAACCGACTGCCCGCCATGCGATATCGCGCCGGCAAAAGCCTTCCGGCCAGTCGATCAGGTCCACAGCGCGATACGCGCGTTCGCGGGCTTCCTGCACGGTGCGCGCCATCGCCGTCACGTTCAGCACGCGCCCGCCATTGGCCAACATCCGGCCGCCGTCGCGTTTGGTGCCGGCATGGAAGATCTGCACGCCCGGAACCTTCGCGGCGGCATCGAGGCCGCGAATCTCGCTGCCCTTGGGATAGGAGTCTGGATAGCCCTTGGTGGCGAGGATCACCGTCAGTGCCGTCTCGTCCGACCAACGCAGGTCGAAGTGCCTCAAGCCCCCGTCGGCGCAGGCGATCAGCGCCGGCACGATGTCGGACCTGAGCCGCATCATCAGCACCTGGGTCTCGGGATCGCCGAAGCGGCAGTTGTACTCGACCAGCCGCGGCCCGCTCCTGCCAATCATCAGGCCGGCGTAGAGCACGCCTTTGAACGGCGTGCCTTGTTTCTTCATTGCCTCGACGGTCGGCAGGACGATTTCCTTCATCGCCCGGTCGAACATCGCCTGATCGAGGATCGGCACCGGTGAGTAGGCGCCCATGCCGCCGGTGTTGGGGCCCTTGTCGTTGTCGAAGGCACGCTTGTGGTCCTGCGCGCCAACCAGCGGCAACACGTGCTCGCCGTCCGAGAGCGCGAACAGGCTGACCTCCTCGCCCTCCATGAACTCCTCGACCACGATCGAGGCGCCCGAGGCGCCGAAGCGGTTGCCCTCCAGCATGTCGCGCGCGGCGGCGATCGCCTGCTCGACCGTCTCGGCCACGATCACGCCCTTGCCGGCGGCGAGGCCGTCGGCCTTCACCACGATCGGCGCGCCCTGCTTGCGGATGTAGGCCTCGGCGGCGGCTGTTTCCGTGAAGCGCTCGTAGGCCGCGGTCGGGATGTTGTGCGTGCGGCAAAGCTCCTTGGTGAAGCCCTTGGAGCCCTCGAGCTGGGCCGCGGCCTTGGACGGGCCGAACACCTTGATGCCGACAGCGGTGAAGGCGTCCGCCATGCCGGCGACCAGCGGCGCGTCGGGACCGATCACGACGAAATCGATCTTCAGGCGCTGGGCGAGAGCCACTTGGCCGGGAATATCCTCGGCCCCGACATCGACACAGTCGGCCACCGCGGCGATCCCGGCATTGCCGGGCGTGCAGTACAATTTTGTGCACAGGGGGGACGCGGAAATCGCCCAACAGAGCGCATGTTCGCGGCCGCCGCCGCCCACCACCAGGATTCGCATGTCAGGGCTTTGACCACAGTTTGCGCGGGTCATACAAGCCGCTAGGCTTGTGCCAACAATGGATAACCTCGAACCCCCTTCGGGACCCAGCAACGTCCCCGAATTCTCCGTTTCCGAGCTTTCGTTCGCGCTGAAGCGCCAGCTCGAGGGCGCGTTCCCGCGCGTGCGCGTGCGGGGCGAGATCAGCCAGCCCAGTTTCCCGCGCTCGGGCCACTGCTATTTCCGGATCAAGGACGAGAACGCCGTGATCGACGCGGTGTGCTGGAAGACCACGCTGCCCCGCCTCGGCATAAAGGTCGAGGAAGGCATGGAGGTGATCGCCACCGGCAAGATCACCACCTACGCCGGTTCCTCCCGCTACCAGATCATCATCGACCGGCTGGAACTGGCGGGCGAGGGCGCGCTGCTGAAGCTGCTCGAGGATCGCCGCAAGAAGCTCGCCGCCGAGGGCTTGTTCGATCTGGACCGCAAGCGGCCATTGCCGTTCCTGCCCGAGGTGATCGGCGTCGTGACCTCGCCGTCGGGCGCGGTGATCCGCGACATCCTGCATCGGCTGTCGGATCGCTTCCCGCGCCGCGTGCTGGTCTGGCCGGTGGCGGTGCAGGGCGACAAGGCAGCCGGCGAGGTCGCCAAGGCAATCGAGGGCTTCAACAGGTTGCCGGAAGACGGACCAGTGCCGCGGCCGCAGGTACTGATCGTGGCGCGCGGCGGCGGTAGCCTCGAGGACCTGTGGGCCTTCAACGAGGAGATCGTGGTGCGCGCCGCCGCGGCCTCGACCATCCCGCTGATCTCCGCAGTCGGCCACGAGACCGACACGACCCTGATCGACTTTGCCTCCGACCGCCGCGCGCCGACGCCGACCGCGGCCGCCGAGATGGCGGTGCCGGTGCGCGCCGACCTGATCGCCGAGGTGCTGGACTATGGCAAGCGCTCCATCGCCTGCATGACGCGTCATCTGCGCGAGGCGGCGACCCATCTCACGGGCTTGGCGCGCGGGCTGGACGATCCACGCCGGCTGATCGAGGAGCGCCAGCAGCGTGTCGATGTCAGCGGCGAGCGGCTGGCGCTCGCGACCCGGGCGCTGGTCGAGCGGCGCGGGCACGAGCTCGAACGCGCCCGGCTCGGCAGCCCGACCGCGGTGATCAATGCCAAGGAGCAGCTGCTGGCCAGCGAGGGCCGCGCGCTCGATGGTGCGATGCGGCACTTCAAGACCGACGCACTGCAGAAGTACGCCCGCGCCTTCGACCGCCTCGACCAGTTTGGCCAGAGGCTGCAGCGGCATTCGGACGACGTGCTGCAGCACGGCCAGCGCCAGGTCGAGCAGATGGGCAAGCTGCTCGAAAGCTATTCGTTCCATTCGGTGCTGAATCGTGGCTTCGCCCTGGTGCGCGATCAGGACGGTTATCCTGTACTGTCGGCGGCGGACATGAGCGTCGGCGACACGATCGGTATCGAGTTCGGCGATGGCGAGGTGCGCGCCAAGGTGAGCGACGGCACCACCGGAACGCGGCCCGTTCCAGCGCCGCGCAAGCGCGAGCCTGGCAGCAGCAGCGGCAACCAGGGATCGTTGCTCTAGGGGAGGGCGCCATGCAGCAGGTCGATCAGGTCGCCCAGCTCGAACGCCTGCTGGGCATGGTGCGTACCAACACACGCGACGACGCGCCGGGACTGAGTCACGCGCCGGTCGACGAATATTTTGATAAAGCGCGCTACGACAAGGAAGTCGAGCTGCTGTTCCGGCGCTATCCGGTCGTCGTGGCCTTCTCGGGCCAGCTGCGCAAGCCAGGCCACTTCGTCACCCACAATGACTCAGGCCAGCCGATCCTGGTGACGCGCGGCACCGACGGCGTGCTGCGGGCCTTCCTCAATGTCTGCCGTCACCGCTCGGCGGCGGTCGAGACCAAGGCCTGCGGCGAGGGCAAGCGCGCCTTTGTCTGCCCTTATCACGGCTGGGCCTACGACCTGACCGGCCGTCTGCTCGGCATCACCGATGGCGCCGCGTTCGGCGACGTCGATCGCGCGGCGCACGGCCTGCGCAGCCTGGCCGTCGCCGAGAAGTACGGCCTGGTCTGGGTGGTGCCGACGGCGCTCGAGGCCGGCGAGAACGCAGTACTCGACATCGACGCCTACCTTGGCCCGGTGAGCGGCGAGCTCGCGAACTGGGACATGACGGGCTGGGAGGTGCATCGCTCGTTCCCGACCCGCTCGCGGCTGAACTGGAAGCTGATGGTCGACACCTTCCTCGAGCAGTACCACTTCCGCTACGCCCATGCCGGCAGCGTCTATCCGATGTTCCTCGACAACATCGTCACCTTCGAGCGCATGGACCGGCACATGCGGGCGATCGCGGCCAAGCGCAGCCTGACCGAGGTCGAGAAGCAGCCGCAGGAAAGCTGGCGCATCCTCGACCACACCCTCGTTCTCTATCAGCTGTTTCCCAACACGGTGCTGATCTACGGCAAGGACCATTGCAACGTCTTTTGCACCTTCCCGATCTCGGCCGAGGAGTCGGTCCTGCACGTCTCGATGCTGTTCGATCCGCAGGAGCCCGGCCCCGAAAACTGGCAGGACCGCAGCTTCGGCATGCTGCAGAAGGCATTGGGCGAGGACTTCGCCATCGCCGAGGGGGTCCAGCGCAACTTCCATTCCGGCGCCAACGAGCGGCAGACCTTCGGCAAGTTCGAGAAGGCGCTGGGCTGGTATCACAACGAGATCGACAGGGCGCTCATCGCGGAAAGGCAAGCATCGTGACCACACCGTTGTCGGCTGAAACGACGAAAAACTTTCTCTATGCGAGCACCGCGACGGTCTCGATGCAGATGATGAAGCGCGGCTTCCGCAATTGCGCGATCGGCGGTATCAAGCCTTTGAACCCGAAGGCGACGCGGCTGGTCGGGCCGGCCTACACGCTGCGCTACATCCCAAGCCGCGAGGATCTCGACAAGCCGCCGACACCGGCCGATCCCCCGAGCGCCCAACGCGCGGCGATCGAGGAGACGCCGGCCGGCCACGTGCTGGTGATCGGCACCGAAGGCAACACGCGTTCGGGTACCTTGGGCGACATCCTGGCGCTGCGCCTCAAGGTGCGCGGTGTTGCGGGCGTGCTGAGCGACGGCGCGATGCGCGATTCGCCGGTGATCGGCAAGTTCGACTTCCCGGTCTACTGCACGGCGGCAGCGGCGCCTCCCAGCATGGCCAACCTGCATCCGGTCGAGTTGCAGACCCCGGTAGGCATCTGCGGCGTTCCGGTCTATCCCGGCGACGTGATCGTGGCCGACGAGGACGGCGCCATCGTCGTGCCGCGCCATCTTGCCGACGAGGTCGCACGCGATTCCTTCGAGCAGGAGCGGCTGGAGAAGTTCGTCGCCATCCGTATCGGCCAGGGCCGCGAGATTCCCGGCGTCTATCCGCCGAATGACCAGACCAAGGCCGACTACGCCGCGTGGATCAAGGCCGGCGAACCCACCGATTGGCCGAAGTAATCGAGGACAAAATGCTTTTGCGACAGTCGAACATGGGGGCAGGACCCTCGTCGTATCGGTCGACAAGTCCGGTGAGAAGGTGTCGCCGCTTTCGGTCGGCGACATCAACGCGGTGTTTCGAGGCGAGCGCTACACGGCAGCCGGTCCGCAGATCGCCCTGGCGGCGGCGAAGCTCAAGGCGCCGGTGCCGCTGCCTTTGCGCAACATCATGTGCGTCGGCAAGAACTACCACGAGCACGCCAAGGAGTTCAGCGCCTCGGGCTTCGACAGCAGCTCGACGGGCGCTGCCGACGCGATCCCGACGGCGCCGATCATCTTCACCAAGGTGCCGCAGTCGGTGATCGGGCCGGACGAGCCGATCCGCTATCCGACCGGCGTCAGCGAGCAGCTCGACTACGAGGCCGAGCTGGCGGTGATCGTCGGCAAGGGCGGCCGCGGCATTTCCAAGGCCAACGCACTCAGCCACGTCTGGGGCTACACCATCATCAACGACGTGACGGCGCGCGACATCCAGGGCCGCCACAAGCAGTGGTTCCTCGGCAAGTCGATGGACACCTTCGCACCGATGGGGCCGTGGGCGGTCACCGCCGACGAGGTCGATCTGGCGACAGCTGGCATTCGATGCTGGGTCAACGGCGAGCTGCGGCAGGATGCGAAGATCGCCGACCTGATCTTCGACATCCCAACCCTGATCGAGACCCTCTCGGCCGGCATTACGTTATTGCCGGGCGACATCATCGCCACCGGCACGCCGGCGGGTGTCGGCATCGGCTTCAAGCCGCCCAAGTTCCTGAAGAAGGGCGATGTCGTCGCGATGGAAGTCGACGGCATCGGCCGGCTGAGCAATCAGGTCGGCTGAGAGCGGCGCAGATCCCGGAACGTGCCGCTCGCCAGCAGCACGCCCAGGGTGATGATGGCGATGCCGGCCCAGTCGGAAAGGCGCGGCGTTTCGCCGAGGACGACGATCGCCATCAGCGCGGCGGCGACGGGCCCGAAGGCGACGAAGGCGCCGGCGCTGGTGGCGCCCAGCAGGGCGACGCCGCGGCTGTAGAACAGCATTGAGACGACGGCGGTCAGGACGCCCTGGCAGACGCCTTGCAGGACGAGATCGCGCACCGGCGTGGCGAGCAGATGCCCACCGCGAAAGACGAGGTAGATCGGCACGTAGAAGATCAGCGAGGCGACCGCGGCGATTGCCGGCGCATGGAAGCCCAGAAGGTGCGCCTTGCGCAGCGCGACGGTGTAGCCCGCCCACAGGAAGGCCGCCGCGACGAAGAAGGCATGGCCGAGGGTCTCGCGGCTCGCCAGCGATGCCAGGCTGATGCCGGCGATCACCGCCGCGCCGACGACGATCAGGACGAAGCCCAGCAGGTGCGATGCCGTCAGCCGCTCCCCGAGCACGAAAGCCGCCACCACGCCGACCGCGAGCGGCACCATGCCCTGCGTGATCGCGCTGGCATGCGAGACCGGCGCATAGACCAGCCCGGCGCCGACCAGCAGGGCAAACGGCGCACCGCCGCCCAGCACGATCGCCACCAGTCCGCGCCAGCCGAGACGGTCGAGCGCCAGTCCGCGCTTCAACACGACAGGGAGCAGCAGGACGCCGGCGACGCCGAAGCGCAGCGCGGTGAGATCCTGGACGTTCAGCTGGCTGGAGGTCAGGCCCAGCCGGATGACGACATACCAGCCCGACCAGAGAATGACGGTGACGACGATACAGA
Source organism: Reyranella sp. (assembly GCA_036493235.1). Classification (GTDB taxonomy): domain Bacteria; phylum Pseudomonadota; class Alphaproteobacteria; order Reyranellales; family Reyranellaceae; genus Reyranella. The sequence goes on along the minus strand of DASXQC010000148.1, from coordinate 4,768 downwards.
GCGCACCGAGCGCGAAGCGAGACGACATCGCACTATCTTAAGCATGTTCCGCCAAAGCGGAGAGGGCCTCATTGTCTTCTGGACCGCGCGCATCCTGCGCGCTCAAGCTCATGAGCGCGCAGGATGCGCGTGGTCCGGAAGGGCATGAAGGGGCGACTAGGTGTCGATGTCGTCCAGGTCGCCGTAGGGCTTGGTGATCAGCTCGAGCAGGTGGCCGTTGGGATCCTCGAAATAGACGCCGCGGCCGCCCCAGTGATGGTTGATCTCGCCCGGCCGATCCTTGTGCGGCCCGGCCCAGTAGGTGAGGCCGGCCTGCTTGATGCGCCCGAACGCCGAATCGAACTCGGCATCCTCGACCAAGAAGGCGTAGTGCGAGGTGCGCACGTCCTGCGAGGTCACGAAATCCAGGGTAACGCCGTTGCTGGTCTGCACCGGCCGGAACGGGCCCCATTGCTTGGCCGGCTCGACACCAAGAATGCCGGCCAGGAACTTGGCCGAGGCATCCTTGTCCTTGGCCGGGATGATGAGGTGGTTGAGGGCTGCCATGGTCGCCTCCGTTCCTCGAATCTGGGATCGCCGGCGGCGCGCTTCAAGGCTCGTAGACCACCACCGCATTGAGGTTCCAGGCCTCGCCGCTGTCGGCGTTGAGCGCCCAGCCGCGCACGACGACCGTCTGGGTCGGGCGATCGGCCACGAAGCTGCCGAGCACGTAGTCACCGTTGCCCTCGAAGACCCTTTTCGAGAAATGGCCTTCGCCATCGCCAAAATCGACCGGGCGGCGGCGGCAGTCGGTGATGTCGCCGCCGCAGCCGTCGCGCCCCCGCCTGTCGATGGAGAAGAGCTGCACGGTATAGCGCTTGCCCGGCGTCAGGCTGCGCAGCGTCAGCACGCCGGAGGCGTCGCGGCCTTCGACCGCACCGCTGCTCAGGATGCGATCAAAATCGTCGCTGCCCGAGCCCGTGAAGCCGAACTTCGACAGGAACTGATTGCCGGCCGGCCTGATATCCGCGGTCGGGCTGGGGCCGTCATTGATGCTGCCGTAGACGAACCGCACCGTCTTCTTGTTGCCGAGCTTGACGTCGATGTCGCGGGTCACGCCGAACTGGATGGCGGCGTGGATGGTGCGTCCGGGCAGGCCGAGCGTTTGCTCGGCGGTGGTCATGCGGACAGGCTCGGACCAGGTGATGGGGGCGGCGGAAGCGGGCGCGGCCCACAGCAGCGCAGCGAGTGCGCAAAAGGTACGGAGGTGAAGCACGATGACGCCGATCCTAGCTCAGCCGGCGGCGTTCGGCACCACGCGGCGTTTCAGTGGCTGCCAGGCGGCACGGGGTATCTGGCGCAGCGTGTCGTGGAACTGCCGCGCGCACTGTTCCCAAGTGAACGTCTCGGCGTGGGCGCGGCAGTCGACGGGATCGCAGCCGATCGCGGCCATGCAGGCGGTCCGCAGGTCTTCGTTCAGCGCGCCAACCTTGGGCGTGGTGACGACATCGAGCGGGCCGGGCACCGGATAGGCTGCGACCGGCACGCCGGAGGCCAGCGCCTCGACCATCACCAGCCCGAACGTGTCGGTGCGGCTGGGGAAGACGAAGCAGTCGGACTGGGCGTAGCGGCGCGACAGTTCCTCGGTGTCGACCGAGCCGAAGAAGCGCACGTCCTTGTAGTGGCGCTGCAGTTCCTTCATCTGCGGCCCGCCGCCCACCACCCACTTGGTGCCGGGCAGGTCGGTTTCGAGGAACGCCTTGATGTTCTTCTCGACCGCCAGCCGGCCGGCATAGAGCCAGATCGGGCGGACGTCCTTCAGCTCCTCGCGCGGCTGGGGCCTGAAGGCGGCGATGTCGACGCCGCGCGACCACGGCATGAGGTTCTTGAAGTCGCGTGCCGCGAGCTCGTCGCGGATCGACTGCGCCACCACCAGCACGGCGGCCGACGGCGCATGGAAGCGGCGGACGAAGGCGTAGCTCCACGAGAGCGGCAGCCGGATGCGGGCGCGTACGTATTCGGGGAAGCGCGTGTGGTAGGCGCTGGTGAAGGGGATGTCGCGCGCCAAGCAGAAGTTGCGCGCCGCCCAGCCGAGCGGGCCCTCTGTCACCAGATGGATCGCATCGGGCGCGAACAGCTTCAGCATGTGATTGAGACGCGCTGACGGGAAGAGCGAGAGGCGGATCTCGGGATAGGTCGGGCAGGGCAGGGTGCGGAAGCGGTCGGGGCCGAACACCTCGATCTCATGCCCGTCGGCCTGCAACAGCTTGACGATGGTCTCTATCGTGCGAACGACGCCGTTGATCTGGGGACGCCAGGCGTCGGAAACGATGGCGATGCGCAATCCTGTCTACTCCGCGGCCAGTCTCGCTGGCGTGTAAGGGCGCAGCACCGATTGCTCGCGCGCCGTTTCCTCGGCCCAGCGCACGATGCGCAGGCGGCCTTCGAAGTCCTCGACCAGGGCGGTGCAGCTCTCGACCCAGTCCCCGTCGTTGCAATACAAAATGCCGTCGATCGTGCGGATCTCGGCGTGATGGATATGGCCGCACACCACGCCGTCGACGCCGCGCCGGCGCGCCTCACCCGACACCGCCTGCTCGTAGTTGGCGATGAACTGGACGGCGTTCTTGACCTTGTGCTTGAGGTACGCCGACAGCGACCAGTAGCTGAGGCCGAGCTTGCGGCGGCCCCAGTTGAACGTGGTGTTGATGCGCAGCGCCGTGTTGTAGGCCCAGTCGCCCAGGATCGCGAGCCACTTGGCGTAGCGCACGATGCCGTCGAACTGGTCGCCGTGGATGACCAGGAGCTTCTTGCCGTCGGGCTGGACGTGAATCGCCTCTTCCTCGACGGTTACGTCGCCGAAAGTGAGCTGGCAGTACTGCCGGGCCGCCTCGTCGTGGTTGCCGGGGATGTAAATTACGTTGGTGCCCTTGCGCGCCTTGCGCAAAACCTTCTGCACCACATCGTTGTGCGCCTGCGGCCAGTACCACCAGCGCTTCAGGCGCCAGCCGTCGACGATGTCGCCCACCAGGTAGAGGTAATCGGACTCGTTCTTCTTGAGAAAATCGAGCAGCATCTCGGCTTGGCATCCGCGCGTGCCGAGATGGATATCCGACAGGAAGATCGCCCGGTGGCGGGTCGCGTGGTAGCGTTCGATGGCCGTCATGTGGATAACAACTCGACCGACACTAAATCTGTCGTGCGCGATTGCACGAACCTCAGCGGATTGTGTATGTCGGTCGTTGCGCACGAGTGAATCGCACATGACGGTTCGATGACATCCACACAGCCGAAAGCCGTTTTGTTGATCCGTAACCCGATCGCCGGTCGACGCCGCCGGGGACTGGTCGAGGCCGTCGTGCGCCAGCTCGAGGCCGAGGGCTGGGCGGTCGAGATGGTCGATACGGCCGCAGCCGGCGATGCCCGACGGCTGGCCGAGGGCCACGAGGTCGATCGCTACGCGGTGATCGCGGTCGCGGGCGGCGACGGCACGATCAACGAGGTGGTGAACGGGCTCGCGGCCCGAGGCGAATCGGCGCCTCCACTGGCGATCGTGCCGCTCGGCACGGCGAATGTGCTGGCCCACGAGCTGGGCCTCGCCGCGGAGGCTTCCGCGGTTGCAAAGACGATCACCTCCGGCCGCACGGTGCTGGTGCATCCCGGGCAGGCGAGCGGCGAAGGCGACCCGGAGGGCGATCCGCGCCGCTTCTCGCTGATGGTGGGCGCCGGATTCGACGCCAAGGTGGTGGCGGGCGTCAGCGCGCCACTCAAGCGACGCTTCGGCAAGGCGGCCTACGTGTGGCGCTCGCTGATCGAGACGCGGCGTTATCGGCCGGTGCGCTATGCCGTCGAGATCGACGGCGCGCCCTATGAGGTGGCGTCGGTGATCGTTACCCGCAGCCGCCACTACGCGGGACCATACGTTGTTGCGCCGAACGCAACCCTCAGTGAGCCGTTGCTGCATGTCTGCCTGTTCGAGCGCTGGGGCCGCCGCCAGACGCTGCGGTTCGGGCTGGCGCTGCTGCTGGGCCGCCTGCCGCACACCGGCGGCTACCGCGTGATCACGGGGCGGCAGATCAAGGTCTCGGTGCTGTGCGATGCCGGCGAATTGCGCCGTCAGCCGGTGCAGATCGACGGGGACGACGCGCTCACGCTTCCGGTGTCGATCAACCTCGCGTCCGCTGCAGTGCGTATGTTGCAGCCGGCCTGACGCCGATTTTTCTCGCCGCGATGTGTTTGTTGCGTCTGCTGCGCCAAGTGCGCGGTTTTGACGGTGGTTTGAGCAAAGTCAAAGACAGTCAGGAAGCGGCGCGGATGATGGGCCGCTGCACTGCTGTGCGGCACCGACAGGCGTCGCCGGGCTCCGACGTCTTCGCGCCCATCGAATAGAGCCCGGCCGAGAAGGGGGAAGTTCAATGCTCACGTCTTCATGGAGGTCGATGATCGCCGCTGCCGGCGTCGTCAGCCTGTCGATCCTCGCAACGTCGTCCTACGCTGCCGACCTTACCAAGGACGACGAGATCGCCATTCGCGGCGATATCGTCGGTATCGATCCCGCGACGCGCATGATCGTCGTCGACAGCCCCGAGCGCGACACGCTCGGCTACCAGGTGCTGCCGAACACCGGCGACCGCAGCGCGGGCGGCGACATCTTCCCGAAGCTCAAGACCGGCCAGACCGTCGACATGCGCTACTACCGCATCATCGACGCGCTGGTCGCGAAGGCGACTCCTGAGGTCGAGGCGCAGGCGGCCGCGATGATCGCCGATCCGGCGAAGGCCCCGGGCAT
>DASXQC010000147.1:0-6975 GCA_036493235.1 Reyranella sp. | reverse complement strand
ATCCTCGGCAAGGAAGCCAAGCTCGCCACCCTCGATCGCCTGTGCGTCGAGCGCGGCCTGCATATCGGCGAGGCACTGACGGTCGGCGACGGCGCCAACGACCTGCCAATGCTGAAGGCCGCGGGCTTGGGCGTCGCCTTCCATGCCAAGCCGGTGGTCGCCGCGGAAGTTGCCGCGCGCATCGACCATGGCGATCTCACCGCCCTGCTCTATCTCCAGGGCTACCGTAAGAGCGAATTCGTCGAGAAGCCCGATCCCTGAGGTGTTGCCATGACCCAAGCCAACCAGATCGTCCTCGCCAAGCGCCCGAGCGGCGACGTCACCGCCGACTGCTTCCGCGAGGAGAGCGTCACCCTGCCGGCGCTGGCCGACGGCCAGCTGCTGGTGCGCGGCCGCTTCCTGTCGCTCGATCCCTACATGCGCCCGCGCATGACCGAGATGCGCTCCTACACCCCGCCCTTCGCGCTCGGCCAGCCGCTGACCGGCGGCTCGGTCGGCGAGGTGGTGGAGTCGCGCAATCCCAGGTTCGCCAAGGGCGACACGGTGATCGGCATGCTCAACTGGGCGAGCCACACCGTCCATGACGGCAAGGGCCTGCGCAAGATCGAGGCCGCGGGCGTGCCGTTGTCAGCCCATCTCGGCGTGCTCGGCATGCCGTCCTTCACCGCCTGGTACGGCATGACCCAGATCTGCAAGCCCAAGGCCGGTGAGACGGTGTTCGTCTCGGCCGCGACCGGCGCCGTCGGCCAGGTGGCGGGCCAGCTCGCCAAGCTTGCCGGCGCCAAGGTGGTGGGCTGCGCCGGCGACGAGGACAAGTGCGTCTGGGCCGTGCGCGAGGCGGGCTACGATTCCTGCTTCAACCATCGCACCGAGAAGGACTATGGCGCGGTGCTGGACAAGCTCTGCCCGCAGGGCATCGACGCCGACTTCGAGAATGTCGGCGGCAAGCTGTTCCACGCCGTGTTCGAGCGGATGACCAATTTCGGCCGCATCGCCTTCTGCGGCGCCATCTCGGAGTATCAGGACACCACGCCGCTGGCCGGCCCGCCGAAGATGTTCGCGATCGTGCAGAAGCGGCTCACCATCCAGGGCTTCATCGTCAGCGACCATGTCGCGCTGATGCCCGACTTCGTCCGCGAGGTCGGCGGGCTGCTGCAGAGCGGCAAGCTCAAGAGCCGCGAGACCGTGGTCGACGGCCTGTCGAAGGCTCCGCAGGCCTTCTTGGGCCTGCTCAAGGGCGAGAACTTCGGCAAACTGGTGGTGAAGGTTGGCTAACAGGCGGACGGTTTTCGACCGTTTCCACCGTTTTTGCCGGACCCACCGATTCCTGCCGCGCGCTGCGCGACAGTCAGGTCGAAACCGAACAACCTCACCCTGGGGAGCCGCGAAGCGGCGTCTCGAAGGATGAGGTGCTTCGGTTGGCGCGGACCAGGCTCGAATGCATTAGCCATAAATGCGGAAAATCGGATTTCCGCAATTCCGGCTAATCGATAGATGCCTACTTCGTCAGCCGGAGCGCGGCAAAGCGCGGGTCGCCCTGGCGTTCGACGAATAGCAGGACCGAGCGCTTCTTCTGCGCCTGCAGCTTGGCCACGATCTCGGTGACCTCCTGCGGCGTGGTCACCGGCTTCTGGTCGACCTCGAGGATGACGTCGCCCGCCTGCAGCTGCTTCTCGGCGGCCGGGCTGTTGGCCACCACCTTGGTGACGACCACGCCCTTCACGTTGTCGCTGAGGCCGTACTTCTCGCGCAGCTGGTCGTTCACCTTCTGCAGGGTCAGGCCGAGCTGCTCGATGGTCGAGGTGATCGCCTTGTCGGGCTCAGGCGCCGGCTTCTTCGACGAGCCCTGGGCCGAGGCATTCTGCTTCTCGGGCTCTTCCTGCTCGCCGACCTTGAGCTTCAGCGTCGTCTCCTTGCCGCCGCGCCACACCACGACGTCGACCGTGTTTCCGACGCGGGCATTGGCGACGATGCGCGGGAAGCGGCGCAGGTCCGGCACTTCCTGGCCGGCGAAGGTCAGGATGATGTCGTTGCGCTTGATGCCCGCCTTGGCCGCGGGGCCGTCGGCGGTGACGTTGGCGACCAGCACGCCGCGCGCCTTGTCGAGACTGAAGGAGTCGGCGATGTCGTCGGTCACGCTCTGGTAGCTGACGCCGATCCAGCCACGCCGCACCTTGCCGAACTCGCGCAGCTGCTCGGCCACCGACTTCACCAGGTTGGACGGGATCGAGAAGGCGAGGCCGGCATTGGTGCCCGACGGCGAGTAGATCGCCGTGTTGACGCCGATCACCTCGCCGTCCGCGTTGAACAGCGGACCGCCCGAGTTGCCCTTGTTGATGGCAGCGTCGGTCTGCAGGTAGTCGTCGAGAGAATCGCTGAGCGCGCGGCCGCGCGCCGAGATGATGCCGGCGGTCACCGAGTGGCCGAGGCCGAACGGATTGCCGATGGCGATCACCCAGTCGCCGACCCGGCTCTTGTCGCTGTCGCCGAACTTGGCGGCGGGCAGCGGCTTCTTGTTGGGCGGATCGACCTTCAACACCGCGAGGTCGACCCGGCTATCGGAGCCGACCAGCTTGGCCTTGAGCTGGGTGTCGTCGCGCAGGATGACGGTGATGTCCTCCGCGCCCTGGATCACGTGGTTGTTGGTGACGATGTAGCCGTCGCCGTCGATGATGAAGCCCGAGCCGAGCGAGGTGCCGCGGCGGTTTTGCTGCTCACCGTTCTTGTGGTCGAAGAATTCCTTGAACAGCTCCTCGAACGGCGAGCCGGGCGGCAGCTGCGGCATGTCGCGCAGCTTGGACCCTTGCTGCGGCATGTTCTGGGTGGTGGTGATGTTCACCACGGTCGGAAGCAATTTATCGACCAGATCGGCGAAGCTTTGCGGCGCCTCGCGCGCCAGCGCCGGGTTCGCCACAACCGTACCGAACGCCACCACCGTGGCGACTGCCGCGGCCCGCACAACCCCATAAAACCCCAAGAGAATCACGACTGACCTCCAACGGCGCTCAAGGCGTTCAAAATGAGGTCCGGCCGGCGCCGCGTGTTCGAGTTCCTGTCTACATGGCGGCGGAATGTGGCGCAAATAGCGAGGCCGTGATGTTGCTGTATATTTCAGCCTCTCCCGCACATTCCCGAAGATTCCTCGGGCGCCGTGGCAGGTCTGCCACAGCGCCCGCGAAGCAGGGTCTAACGGCTCACTTCTTGGCCGCCTCCGGCGCCTGTCCGCTGGGGTCGTTGAAGTAGCGGAAGAAGTCCGAATCGGGGCTCAGGATCATGGTCCCCCCCGAGCCGAAAGCTTGTTTGTAAGCCTCCATGCGCCGCCAGAAGCCATAAAAATCCTTATCCCGGCTGAAGGCGTCGGCGTAGATCTTGGTCGCCTGGCCATCGGCATCGCCCATGGTGATCTGGGCCTTCAGCCCGGCCTCGGCCTTGATGACCGCGACCTCTCGGTCGGCAGTCGAGGTGATACGCTGCTTCTCCTCGTCGCCCTCGGCGCGCAGCTGGGCGGCCTCGCGCTCACGGTCGGTCTTCATGCGGTTATAGACCGATTGCGAGTTGGCCTGCGGCAGGTCAGCCCGCTTGATGCGGACGTCGAGCACCTCGACGCCGAGGTCCTTTGTCTTGCCGTTCACCCGGCGGGTGATGTCGTCCATCAGGCTGGCGCGCTGCTCGGTCAGCACCGCATGCAGCGGCACCGAGGAGAGGACGCCGCGGATCTCCGAGTTGATCAGCGAATCCAGCAGCCCGCGCAGGGCGGCCTCGCCCCCCGGCACGCGCTCGACGAACAGCCGGGCGTTGGTGATCCGGAAGCGGGCATAGGCGTCGACCACCAGGCGCTTCTGGTCGCCGGCAATGATCTCGAACTCCTCGGCCTCGTAGTCGAGCAGCCGGCGGTCGATCCGCACCACGTCCTGGATCAGCGGAATCTTGGCGTAGAGCCCGGGATCGGTCTTGGGCTGGCCGACGATGGCGCCGAATTGGCGCACCAGCACCTGCTTGGTCGGGTCGACCGTGTAGAGCGTCTGCGTCAGCAGGAAAATGACGATGGCGGCCACCACCAGCGCGCCGATGGAACGGTTGCTCATCGTGAACCTCCCGTCGACGTCGACGGCGGCGGGGGTGGAGGCGGGGTTCGGGGCAGCGACACCCCGTTCTGGTTCGGCTTCAATTCGGGCAGCGGCAGGTAGGGCACCACGCCCGGACCGCCCTTCTTGTCGACCATCACCTTGTTCACGTTGCGCAGCACGTCCTCGATGGTCTCGAGGTAGAGGCGCTCGGTGGTGATGTCCTTGGCCTTGGCATACTGCTCGTAGACCTGGTTGAAGCGCTGCACGTCGCCCTTGGCTCGGTTGACCGTCTGGGACTTGTAGGCCTCGCCTTTCTGGATGATCGACTCGGCCTCGCCCTTGGACCGCGGCATCACCTGGTTACGGTAGGTATTGGCCTCATTGATCGCCTTCTCCTTGTCGGCGCGCGCAGCCTGCACGTCGCGGAAGGCGCCGATCACTTCCTGCGGCGGGTCCACGCGCAAGAGCTGCACCTGGGCGATCTGCGCGCCCAGGCCGTATTCGTCGAGCACACGCTGCATCAGCTCCTTGGTGTCCTGCTCGATGCGGGTGCGGCCCTCGGTCTGGGCATATTGCAGGTTGGACTGGCCGATCACTTCGCGCATCGCGGCCTCGGCCGTGGCGCGCACCGTCTCTTCGCCGTTGCGCACGCCGAAGGCGTACTGGAACACGTCCTTGATCTGCCAGAGCACCGCGAACTCGATGTCGACGATGTTCTCGTCGCCGGTCAGCATCAGGTTCTCGGTCGAGGTCGCGCGCGAGCCGCGGTACGAGCTGCGGTCGGAATTGCGCGAACCGATCACCAGGCGACGCTGGTCCTGCACGTTGACCACCACCACGTTGCCGATCGGGCCCGGCAGGTTGTAGTGCAGGCCCGAGGCGACCGGGCCGCCATAGGGCTTGCCGAAGATCAGCTGGATCGCCTGCTGGTTGGGCTGCACCCGGAAGAAGCCGGTCAGCAGCCAGATCACGATCGCAGCCAGCACGATCAGCAGGATGCCCTTGAACGAGCCCAGGCCGCCCGGCATCAGGTTGCGCAGCCGCTCCTGACCCTTGCGGATGACGTCCTCCATGTCGGGTGGCCGACGATTGCCGAACGGGCCACCGCCACCGCGATTGCCGCCGCCTCCGCCGCCGCCGCCCCACGGGCCGCCGCCGCCTCCGCCGCCACCACCACCGCTACCGCCGCCGCCCCAGGGGCCGCCGCTGTTGTTGTTCCACGCCATCCGCACCTCGAGGCCGTCCTGGGGGACTTTTGCTTTCACGCCGGTCTGCATATATGTGACGGCAGGCATACCTTCAATCAAGCGGCGAGCGACATGGCGGAAATCACCGAATCGGCCGTGCGCGGCGTTCTCGAAACAGTCACCGACCCGGCGACCGGCAAGAACGTCGTTGCCCTCGGGATGGTGAGCGGAATTGCTACCCGCGGCGGACATGTTGCAGTGACCCTGGAGGTTGATCCGGCCCGCGGCTCGGCACTCGAACCGTTGCGTCAAGCGTGCGAACAGGCCGTGCGCGCCATGCCGGGCGTCCTGTCGGCGACCGCCGTCATGACCGCCGAACGCCCTGCCGCGCCCTCTTCGCCGAACAGGGCCCCTCCCCCGCCCCGCACCGGCCACGGACCATCCGCCCCCAACCGCATCGACGTGCCGGGCGTAAAGCACATTATCGCCGTCGCCTCGGGCAAGGGCGGGGTCGGCAAGTCGACCACCGCGGTGAATCTGGCGCTCGGCCTGGCCGCCAACGGCGTCGCCACCGGCCTGCTCGACGCCGACATTTACGGCCCCTCGATGCCGCGCATGCTGGGGGTCAAGGAGAAGCCCGAATCGGCCGACGGCAAGATGCTGAAGCCGATCGAGCGCTATGGCCTGCGCACCATGTCGATCGGCTACATCGTCAACGAGGACACGCCGATGATCTGGCGCGGCCCGATGGTGTCGAGCGCGCTCGAGCAGATGCTGCGCGACGTGCAGTGGGGCGAGCTCGACGTCCTGGTGGTCGACATGCCGCCCGGCACCGGCGATGCACAGCTCACGCTGGCGCAGCGCGTGGCGCTCGCCGGGGCGGTGATCGTCTCGACGCCGCAGGACATCGCGCTGGTCGACGCACGCAAGGGCCTCAGCATGTTCCGCAAGGTGGCCGTGCCGGTGCTCGGCATCGTCGAGAACATGAGCTACTTCCTCTGTCCCAAGTGCGGCGAGCGCTCGGAGATCTTCGGCCATGGCGGCGCGCACGAGGAGGCAGACAAGCTTGGCGTCCCGTTCCTCGGCGAGGTGCCCTTGCATCTCGACATCCGCACCACGTCCGACAGCGGCCATCCCATCGTGGTCGCCAAGCCCGACAGCCCGCACGCGCAGGTCTACAAGAACATCGCCGGCCGCGTCTGGAAGCAGATCACTGCCAACCAGCGCGGCCCGCGCCCGGCGCCGCGCATCGTGATGCGCTAGCGCTTCTTCTTCCGCGTAGCTTTCTTCGGCAGCGCCTTGCCCACCATGCCGTGCACGCCGATCATCGAGCCGGCGACCAGCTCGAGCGCGAGGAAGCGGCGCTCCTCAACCCAGCCGGGCAGCTGCAGATGCAGCGCGAGGTCGCGGCGGAAGCCGAACTGGTTGTAGTACTCGGGATCACCGACCAGGATGATGCGGCTGTGGCCCTGCATGCGGGCCTGCGCCATGGCATGCCACATCAGCGCCTTGCCGTAGCCCAGACCGCGCAGCTCGGGCGCGATCGCGAGCGGTCCCAGCATCACCGCCGGCCACTTCTCGTTGATCAGCACCGGCCAGTTGCGGATCGAGGCGACCAGCCGTCCCTTCTGGTCGAGGCAGACGAAGCACAGCTCCTTCAGCGGCGGTACGTCTTCGCGCAGTCGATAGACCGTCTTGTGGAGCCGGTCGGGCCCGAACGC
>DASXQC010000146.1:0-3106 GCA_036493235.1 Reyranella sp. | reverse complement strand
GCCAACCTAAGGCTTGCTCTTCGGGAGGAAGTCATCAAGAGGCACACCGAACGAGTTGAGCGCCCACGAGACGAGGTTGTACTGGCCGACGGTGAAGACCGCGTCCATCAGCTGCTCGGTCGAGTAGTGTTTGGCGCAGGTCTCCCAAGTCTCGTCGGAGACGACGGAGTTGTCGAACAGGTCGTCGGCGACCTGCAGGAGCGCGGCCTCCTTCTCGGTCCAGCCGGCAGCCTTCGGGCCGTCCTTCAGCCGCGTGATGTCGGCGTCGCTGACGCCGCCCCGCTTGGCGATCAGCTCGTGCTGGGCGAACTCGTACTCGGCCTGGTTCAGCCAGCCGATGCGCAGGATCAGGAGCTCGCGGTCGCGGAACGGCAGGGTCTGCTTGCCGAGGATGTGGCCGGCGAACGGCGTCCAGCGCTTCACCAGCTTGGGGTGATGGGCGAGTACCTTGAAGATGTTGAAAATGCGGCCGTTCATCGAATTCTTCTCGACGGCCTCGCGGTCCTCGGCGGCCATGGTCGAAAGGTCGCGCATGGGGATGCGCTGCTTGCGCTGGATCATCGTTGCTCCTCCTAATGCCAAACCTAGCATGCTCCGCCGCGCCCTGATCATCACGACCGCAACTCTGGCCGCTCCACTGGCCGCTTCTCGGGCTTTCGCGCAGCGCGGGCAGGAGTCCTTCGAGATCGCTTCTAGCGAAACGGCCACCATCGATGGCCGGCAATGGGATACGCCGATCCCAGGCGGCATGACGATGGACGCCGTGCACCGCTCGGTGCTGCTGCGCTTCCCCGGCGCGGCCGACCGGATCGCCGACCTGCTGCGCGGCGGCCGCGTGCTGATGCAGGCCGAGCTGGCGCTGCGCTTCGGCGGCACCGAGATCGTGCCCGAGGGCTATCTCTGCCGCGACGGGCTCGGCCGCAAGGTGTGGACCGAGAATCCGCCGAACTGGCACGTGCAGGCCTGGGCGCTGCGCCATCCCTGGGAGGCCGACAAGAACACCGGGCCGACCTTCAACGCTTCAGTGAACGGCAAGCGTTACTGGAAGCGCTATGGCGCCGGCGATCCGCACGATCGGCTGGGCGACTGGGCCGAGCCGCAGGAGCTGTCGACCTACACGACGGAAGCGCGCATCGACTTCACGAAGCTGCTGGCGACGGCGGTGCTGGCGCGCGACGCCGGCGAGCGGCTGCGCTGGATCGAGGAGGCGGGCTTCCTGCTGCACAAGCTCGAGACCTACGATTCGCGCTACCGCAGCCCGGGCGACGCCTACGAATGGGCGATGCCGACCGGCGGCCACGGCCTGCGCTTCGCCGAGCCGCGCCTGGTCGTCACGCTGCGCCGCACCGGCGCGATAGTCGCCGTCACCCTGCCGCTCGACCTCAAGGAGGAATGGGAGCTGAGCCAACCCGACGGCTCGCGGCCGACCGCCGTGCTGCCGTCGTCGGCCGACGTGGCGGCCCGTTCGCAGAAGGCGATGCAGGTGCGCGGGCCCCGGCCGCCCTGGGAAGCCGCGCGGCTCGCCGAGCTGCTGGCCGTCGCCGGCGACCGGGTGAGCGCCTGGGGGAAGATCAAGAGCGACGCCGACTACCAGGCCTATCGCAACCAGCTCAAGCAGATGCTGCAGGTGCCGCCGCGCTATTGGGAAGGCTGGGACATCCAGGAAGACCTGCTGCTGTGGTACGTCTTCCGCGACCTGCTGCCCGCGCCGGCGCAGGACCATCTCAAGAACTACTGGACTGCCTGGCTGCAGCCCGACCTGCCGACCGACGCGTTCGTGCATCCGCAAAGTCCGAACGGGCTCGACTACTGGAAGCGCAACAAGGACTGGCGCGGCCGCGCCTCGTTCTTCCGCGACGGCTACTGCTACGCGGTCAGCACGCAGAACTTCAATCACACCGCATCGATGGGCGCGCTGCTGGGCGGGACGATGATCGGCTCGGCCAACGCCATCGCCGACGGCCGGCACGGGCTGGAGACGCTCGACCTGCGCTTCTGGAACTTCCTCGACGGCAGCACCCAGGAGATGCTGGACCACTACTATTTCTCGATCACGATCAGCGGCCAGAAGATGATCGCCGACTACGGGCCGAGCCCGCTCGACCGGCTGATGGGCCGCATCATCCTCGACCGCAGCCTCGAGATGCTGATCACGGTCTACCATTCGCGGCTGCGCCGGTTCGTCTCGTCGTCGGGGCGTGCGCGGATCTCGGGCGTGCTGGTCGAGCAGGACGGCATCTACGGCGCACTTCACACCGTCTCCAAGGAAGGCACGCTGATCCACCTCGACACCCCGTCGGGTGGCACCGTGCAGGGCCTGCCGGTGTGGGGTTACGACTTCCCGCCCGGCCGGGTCGCGATCCAGACGCTGCAGCAGCCGTGGGCGCCGTCCTGGATGGCGCGCCTGATCGACGACAAGCCGGCCTTCGAGGAGACCTCGGCCGAGACCACGCGCGGCAACTTCAAGCCGCCGCTGTGGCGGCGGTCGTATCTCGGCCGCTGGCACGGCCTCGCCTCGGCCGACATCCGCGGCGGCACGATGGACATCATGGCGCAATGGGTGCGCGCGCCGAAGAAGGCGACGCGCATGGAGGATCTCGGCACGCTCAGCCTGCGCTATGCCGCCAACGCGCCCGACCTCGCCGTCACCGAGGGCGGCTCTTCCAGCGAGGCGGGCCTGCCGCTCACCTTCCAGAGCCGCAACCGCGCCATCGTGTTCGCCAAGCCCTACGGCAACCGCGAGCGCTTCCTGCGCGCGTTCGACAAGGGTGAGCAATCGACGATCTCGCAGCTCGCGACGGTGATCGGGCTGTGGAACTTCGCTGCCAAGCCGGACTGGGAAATCTTCGTCGGCGGCCAGAAGGTGACGTCGTTCCCGCACCGCTCTACGGCCCGCGAGCGCATCCTGATCCACGACGGCGTCAGCTACCTCGCCCTCCTGCCGATCGCATCAACCGACCTCGGACGCGATGCCGAGATCGAGATCGGGCCCGGCACCAGGACCAAGGCCGCGCCCAGCAACGCCGTGATCGGCGCGGCGCTCACCGTCTCGCTATTCAACCTGCGCAAGCCACGGGGCGTGCCGCTGGGCTCGCTCGACCTCAAG
>DASXQC010000145.1:0-18030 GCA_036493235.1 Reyranella sp. | reverse complement strand
AACAACAAGTGGCTGCTCTCGGGCAACGGCTCGCTGATCTTCAATCCGCCGAGCGCCTGGGCGGTCGGCAAGCGCGACGCGCCGCAGGTCGCGGAGAAGTGCTGGTTCGGCGGGTTCCCGAAGGGGCCGGCCGGCCGGTTCAATCCGATCCTGCCGCGTTTCTACGGTGTCTGGAACTTCTCCAAGAACAAGCCGGCAGCCAAGAGCCTGCTGGCCTACCTGGCGAGCCGGCCAGCGGCAGAGAAGCAGGTCGCCGCGAGCCAGGGCTACGACATCCCGCCCTATCCGAAGTTCAACGACTTCAAGACCTGGGAAGACGAAGGCCCGCCCAAGGGCGCGCTGTACCACTATCCGCTCCGGGGCGGCGACCAGAAGGCAGGCGTCACCTGCTCGCCGGCGCCTCCGCTGATCGCGGCGCAGATCTGGGCGCAGGCCATCCAGTCGCAGATGATCGTCCGCCACTTCAAGGGCGAGTCGATCGAGAAAGTCTGCGACTGGGCCGCGATGGAGCTCGAAGGCTTCAAGCGGACGTAGTTCTTGCGGGCGCGTGCCTCGCGGCGCGCGCCCGGCGCTACACCGGCTTGATGTTGGCGGCGCGGATCACCTTGCCCCACTTCCCGGTCTCTTCCGCAAGGAAGGACCCGAACTCGGCCTGGGTCATCGGCATCGGCACGCCGCCGAGGTCGATGATCTTGGCCTTGAGCGTAGCGTCGGCGAGCGCCTTGCCGACGCCCTTGTTGAGCTTGTCGACGATCTCGCGCGGCGTGTTGGCGGGCGCGCAGAGGCCGGCGAAGGCCGAGGTCTCGTAGCCCGGCACGAAGCTCGATATCGTCGGCACGCCGGGCAGCACCTCGAGCGGCTGCGGCGTCGACACCCCGAGCGCGCTGAGCCGCTTGTTGCGAATGTGGTCGATCGACGAGGGCAGGTTGTCGAACATCACCTGCACCTGGCCGCCCAGCAGGTCGGCGAGCGCGAGCGGCGCGCCGCGATAGGGCACGTGTTGCATGTCGACGCCGGCCAGCATTTTGAACAGCTCGCCGCTCACATGCGCGACCGAGCCGGTGCCGGCCGAGCCGTAGTTGATCTTGCCCGGATGCGCCTTCGCGTAGGCGACGAACTCCGCGCCGGTCTGGGCCGGGAAGGACGGATTGACAACCATCACCTGGTAGACGCGATAGATGCCGGCCACCGCGGTGAAGTCGCGCAGCAGGTCGAACGCGAGCTTGTCGTAGAGCGTGCAGTTGATCGGATTGTTGGCGCCGACCACCAGCAGCGTGTTGCCGTCAGCCGTCGCGCGGGCCACGCCCTCGGCGGCGATGTTGCCGCCTGCGCCCGGCTTGTTCTCGACGATGAACTGCTGGCCGTACTGCTCGCTCAGCGACTGGCCGATCAGGCGGGCCAGGATGTCGATCGATTGCCCCGCGGCGTAGCCCACCACCAGCCGCACCGGTTGCGACGGATAGCTTTGCGCCGAGGCGCCGCGCACGAGCATCGGCGCGGCGAGCGCGCCCACGACCACGCGCCGAAAAGTTCTACGGCGAAGCATCCGTCACCTCATTGGCGGAAATAGAGCCAGGGATTGCGCATGAAGGCCTGACGGGCGTCGGCCTGGGTCGTGGGGTCCTTGAGCGGACCGGCAGCGCGGCGCTGGAAGAACATGTCGCGCCGCTGGTCGGTCGTGTTGGCCGAGGTGCCGTGTGCGAGGAAGCTGTGCGCGATGATGATGTCGCCGGCCTTCACATGCGGCACCACCATCTGCGAATTCAGGAACTTCTTCTGGCCGGCGAGCTTGGCCTCGCCCCAATGCACCGAGCCGGTCGCCGGCTGCTGCCGGAACAGTTCGGCGAACTGCTCGTGGCTGCCCGGCAGGACGTGCAAGCTGCCCGCCGTATCCGACTCGACATCGGTCAGCGCCACGCCTTGCAGGACGTTGAACACGTCGAGCGCCGGCTGCTGGCCCATGTCGATATGGAAATTGCGGCCGACTTGGCCCTTGGTCGCGAAGCCGGGGAAGCTCGCGGCGAGCTGGACGTAATCGACCGGCGGCGCGCTTTCGAGGATCTCCAGCGCCAGTGGGTCGAGCACGTGGCTGGCCAGCGTCATGAAGGCGGGATGGCGGCAGTAGCGGATCTCGCGCCACGATTCGTTCTTCGAACGCTCCCAGCCCTCGGGGAACTGCGCATTCAGCCGGTCGGCGGCGTTGCGGGCCGCGCCCAGCAGGGAGGCAGGCACTGCCCCCGACACGACCGCATAGCCGTCCCGGCGCAATTGCTCCCAGTGGCGGGGCCCGAACACCATGCCGGATAGTCTGCCCTGTGCTAGGTTGGCGGCAAGCCCCGAAGGCAATTTGGAGGATACGGCGATGAACGATTTCTCGACCCTGTCGCAACGGGCCGACGCGCACGAGGCCAAAATGGCGTGCGAGCTCGACACCGTCTTCATCAAGTCGCGCTGGCACCTCTATGCCGAGGGCAAGATGGAGCTGCCGCCGGGCGCCGGCTCGCTCCTCAAGGACAAGCCGGACATGCGGGTGTCGATGGGCGACGATCCGCGCCTGCCGGCGATGCCCGACAAGCCAACCCTGATCGATTTCTTCAAGAAGCGCTTCGGGCCGTCGATGCACCTGCTGCAGAGCGCGCACCACGCCAGGAAGAACGGCCTGCCGGAGAAGATGGTTCTGGCCTGCCTGCTGCACGACATCTCGGTGGTCGGCTTCATCCGCGGCGACCACGGCTACTGGGGCGCCCAGCTGGTCGAGCCCTATGTCGACGAGGAAGTGACCTGGGCGATCCGCGCCCACCAGGTGCTGCGCTTCTACGCCGATCCGGCGGTCGGCTACGAGTACCCGAAGAACTACACCGAGTGGATGGGCGCGGATTACGTGCCCGACGACTACGTCGCCGAGGACTACAAGCGGATGCGCGCCCACAAGTGGTACATGTCCGGCCGGCAGATCACGATGAACGACATCTACTCGTTCGATCCCGACCTGCATGTCGAGCTCGACGAGTTCACCGACATCATCGGCCGTAATTTCAAGCAGCCCGCCGATGGCCTGGGCTACGACAACAGCCCGGTCGCCCACATGTGGCGCTCGATCATCCGGCCGGCGAAGTATTTGTGAGGTCGCCGGCTCTCTAGAGATTCTCCGATGGCACAAGCTTTTGCCGGACGGGTGGCGCTGGTCACCGGCTCGGGCAATGGAATCGGACGGGCTACGGCGCTCCAGCTTGCAGCGGGTGGCGCAACGGTCGGTGTGAACGACCTCAAGCCGGAGTTCGTCGAAAGGGTCGTGAAGGAGATCGGCGAGGCTGGCGGCCTGGCCATCGGCATCGTCGAGAACGTGGCAACGCGCGAGGGCATGCGGCGGGCTACGCTGGGCTTGGCCCAACGAGTTGGCCGGCTGGACATCCTGGTGAACAACGCCGCGTGGGTGCGTTACCAGGCGATTCCCGATGTCGCCCCGGAGACGCTGGATCGTATGCTCGATGTTGGTTTCAAGGCGGTGGTCTGGGGCATCCAGGTTGCAGCTGAAGCGATGGATCCGACGCGCGGCGGGTCGATCGTGAACCTTGCATCGGTCGCGGGCATCGTTTCGGCGCGAAACAGCATTGTCTATAGCGGCATCAAGGCCGGCATCATGGGCATCACCCGAGCGGCGGCGGCCGAGCTTGGGGCGCGTCGTATCAGGGTCAATGCTGTGGCGCCCTCGGCCGTGCCGACCGAGGGCACAGTGCGTAACCGCTCTGTCGAACGGGACGCACAGCGTATCGCTCGCACGCCTCTCGGCCGCCTCGGAACGGTCGAGGACATCGCGTCCGTCATCTGCTTTCTCGCCGGCGATGAAAGTGGCTTCCTGACAGGGCAGACGATTGCCGCCGACGGCGGCTACACGACAGCGAACCTTCTTGGCTAAACGCTCCTTCCTGAAGACGAGGGAGGGAGTGACGGTGACGCTGATCAGCGCGCTCCGTTGCGCCCGAGGCCGGCGCGGCGCAGGGCATCGGCCATTGCGTTTCCCGGGGCAGCGGCTTTCGCGGAGGGCGTGCGGGCCTGATCGCGCCGCGGCGCGCTGCCGCCGTCGGGGCGGGCGCCCCGTGCCGGCTGGCTGCCGGCCTCGTCGTCGAGCCGCAAGGTCAGGCTGATGCGCTTGCGCGGCTTGTCCACCTCCATGACCTTCACGCGCACGACATCGCCCGGCTTCACCACGGCGCGCGGGTCCTTCACGAAGGTCTTCGACATCGCCGACACGTGCACCAGCCCGTCCTGGTGAACGCCGACATCGACGAAAGCCCCGAAGGCGGCGACGTTGGTGACGACACCCTCGAGCACCATGCCCGGCTGGAGATCGTTGAGCGTCTCGACGCCGGCCTTGAACTCCGCGGTCTTGAAGGCCGGGCGGGGATCGCGTCCCGGCTTCTCCAGCTCCTTCAGGATGTCGGTGACGGTCGGCAGGCCGAACCTCTCGTCGACGAACGACGCCGGTGACAGCGCGCGCAGGGCGGCGGCGTTGCCGATCAGGGCGTCTATCTTGCTCTTGGTCGCGGCGATGATCCGGTGCACCACCGGATAGGACTCGGGATGCACCGCCGAGGCGTCGAGCGGATCGTCGCCCGCCGGGATGCGCAGGAAGCCCGCGCACTGCTCGAACGCCTTGGGGCCCAACCGCGGCACGTCCTTCAGCGCCTTGCGGGACCGGAAGGCGCCGTGCGCGTCGCGGTGGGAGACGATGCCCTGGGCCAGCCCCGCGCCGATGCCCGAGACGCGCGCCAGCAGCGGCGCCGACGCCGTGTTGAGATCGACACCCACGCCGTTGACGCAATCCTCGACCACGGCGTCGAGCGAGCGCGACAGCTTGAACTCGCTGAGATCGTGCTGGTACTGGCCGACGCCGATCGACTTCGGATCGATCTTTACCAGCTCCGCCAGCGGATCCTGCAGCCGGCGGGCGATCGACACTGCGCCGCGCAAGGTCACGTCGAGCCCGGGCAGCTCCTCCGACGCATAGGCCGAGGCCGAATAGACCGACGCGCCAGCCTCCGACACCACGATCTTCTGCAGCTTGGTCTCCGCCAGTCCCTTCAACAGTTCGATCGCGAGCTTGTCGGTTTCGCGCGAAGCGGTGCCATTGCCGATCGCGATCAGCTCGACATTATGCTCGCGCACCAGCCGCGCCAGGATGGCGAGCGATTCGTCCCGGCGCCGCTGCGGTTCGTGCGGGTAGATCGTGCTGGTCGCCACCACCTTGCCGGTGGCGTCGACCACTGCGACCTTCACGCCGGTCCGGAAGCCGGGGTCGAGCCCGAGCGTCGGCCGCGCGCCGGCGGGGGCGGCCAGCAGCAGGTCCCTCAGGTTGGAGGCGAACACCCGCACCGCTTCCTCCTCGGCCGCGGTCCACAGACGCAGCCGGAGGTCGATCGACAGCATGATGAAGATCTTGGTGCGCCACGCCCAGCGCACGGTCTCGGCGAGCCATTTGTCGCCCGGTCGTCCCTGGTCGGCGATGCCGAAGGCTCGCGCAATGCGCAGCTCGTAGGTGGTGGGGACGGGCGCGGGTGGACGTGTCGCGGGATCGTCCGGCTCGATCGTCAGGCCGAGGATCTCCTCGCGCTCGCCCCGGCACAGGGCCAGCACGCGGTGCGACGGCATCTTGGCGAGGGCTTCGGAGAAGTCGAAATAGTCACTGAACTTGGCGCCCGCCTCGGTCTTGCCCTCGCGTACCTTGGAGGCGAGGCGCCCGTTCGCCCAGAACTCCTCGCGCAGGGCGCCGATCAGGTCGGCATTCTCGGCGAAGCGCTCGACCAGGATGGCGCGCGCGCCGTCGAGCGCCGCCGCCACGTCGGCGACGTTCTTGTCGGCCGAGACGAAGGGCTCGGCGCTGACGGCGGGCACGTTGTGCGGTTCCTTCAACAGCAGGTCGGCGAGGGGCGCCAGGCCCGCCTCCTTGGCGATCTCGGCCTTCGTGCGACGCTTGGGCTTGTAGGGGAGATAGATGTCCTCGAGGCGCGCCTTGGTGTCGGCGGCCATGATCGCGGCCTCGAGCTTCGCATCGAGCTTTCCCTGCTCGCGGACGGAGTCGAGGATGGCCTTGCGCCGCGCTTCCAGCTCGCGGAGATACCCCAGCCGCTCTTCGAGCGTGCGCAGCTGCGCATCGTCCAGCGATCCGGTGGCTTCCTTGCGGTAACGCGCGACGAAGGGGACAGTGGCTCCGCCGTCGAGCAGGTCGACCGCGGCCTGGACCTGCTGTTCCTTGACTCCGAGCTCTTGGGCAATACGCGCCTGGACGGAAACCACCAAGAAACACCTCTTCGGATGAGAGACTGTCGGGTCGCGGGTATGGACGGCGCGCCTGTGAGACTTCAAGCTGTTTGTTGGAGGCGCCCGACAATGTTCATCTGGACCGCGGTCGGTCTTGTCGTGTTCGCGGCTGCGGTCCCGGCAACGGCGCAGGCCGCCTGGCCGAACCAGCGCGAAGGGGACTTCGTCCTCAAGGACTTCGCCTTTGAAAGCGGCGAGGCGCTCGGCGAGCTGAAGCAGCACTACACGGTGCTGGGTACGCCGCACCGCAACGCTGCCGGCGAGATCGACAATGCCGTGTTGCTGCTGCATGGCACCAGCGGCACCGGCAAGAACTGGCTGATGCCGTCGCTGGCCGACGAGCTGTTCGCCGCCGGCCAGCCGCTCGATGCCTCAAAGACCTTCATCGTCATGCCCGACGGCGTCGGCCGCGGCGGCTCGAGCAAGCCGAGCGACGGCTTGCGCGCGCAGTTCCCGCACTATCGCTACACCGACATCATCAACGCGCAGCACCGGTTGCTGACCGCGCATCTCGGCGTCAAGCATCTGCGACTGGTGCTGGGCAGCTCGATGGGCGGGATGCATTGCTGGATGTGGGGCGGCATGTACCCCGGCTTCATGGATGCGCTGGTGCCGATCGCCAGCCAGCCGATCGCCATCTCGGGCCGCAATTGGCTCTCCCGCCGCATCGCCATCGAGGCGATCCGCAACGATCCCGACTACAACAACGGCAACTACACGACCAAGCCGACGCACTACATCCGCACCGCGCCGTTCGCCTCGCTGATGACTGAGAGCGTGGTGCGCCTGCAGGAGATGGCGCCGACGCGCGAGGCGGCCGAGAAGCTCTATCAAGACTGGATGGCCAACGTCGCCAAGGGCGACGCCAACGACCAACTCTACGCTACCGAGGCGGTGATCGGCTACGACCCGGTGCCGCTTCTTCCGAAGATCACCGCCCGGCTGCTCGCCATCAATTTCGCCGACGACGATGTCAATCCGCCGGAGTTGGGCGTGGTCGAGCCGGCGATCGCCAAGATCAGGGGCGCGAAGTTCATCCTGGTGCCGGCCGGGCCCGAGACGCACGGCCATTTCACCCACCTGCGCGCCGCGATCTGGAAGTCCTACCTCGCAGAGTTCATGCGACCCTGAGCATCCGAGCCGGGAGTCTGCCCGCGGGTATGCGCGGCTTTTGATTGACAACGCTGGCGCGTAATTCAAACGTAAGTACGACCTTGCGTTGGCAGGACGCATGTCGATGGACAAACCCCGGGGGAGGGTTTCGATGTCTCGGACAGTCGTTTTCGTGCTGGCGTCGCTGATGGCGTCCGGCGTGTCATCGGTTTGGGTGCAGGGGGCCTCGGCGCAGGGCGCCCCGGCAATCGTCGATCCACCGACGCTACAGGCGCGCCAACCGGCGCCCCGGCTGACCACGCTGATGAGCGTGCAGCCGAAGCCTCTCGTTGCCGCGGCCGTGGCGCCGTCGGTTCCATCGCCGGCCGAGATCCGGGATATCGTCTACGATCTCAATGTCCAGTACACCGAGGGCAAGCTCTGGAATCCGGCCGAGAACCGGTTCGACACCGTCAAGCTGCGCAGCTACGTCGGCAATGGCGTCAATCCCGAGACCCCGTTCATCGGCCCGCGGATCGACATGTATCCCGGCCAGACGGTGCGCATGACCCTGCACAACAAGCTGCCGAAGGATACGACCTGTCCGATCAGTGGCGGCAGCATCAACATCCCGCACTGCTTCAACGGCACCAACATGCATACCCACGGATTGTGGATCAATCCGTCGGGCAACAGCGACAACGTGCTGATCTCGGTCAATCCGGGCGTCGACTTCGAGTACGAGTACAACATCCCGCCCGATCATCCGTCGGGCACCTTCTGGTATCATTCGCATCGCCACGGCTCGACCGCGCTGCAGGTCTCGAGCGGCATGGTGGGCGCGCTGATCATCCGCGGCACGCGCCCGCCGACGACGACCGCCAACGGCGACCTCGACACCCTGCTGAAGCCGATTCCCAGCCAGCCGTTCACCGAACGCGTCATGGTCTTCGAGCAGATCCAATATGCCTGCCGCGACCCGGACACGAACAAGATCGAGACCAATCCGGACGGCACCTACGCCTGCAAGCCGACTGAGGTCGGCGGTGTCGAGGATTACGACCAGTTCGGGCCGGGCAGCTGGCCCAAATCGGGGCGCTTCACCAGTATCAACGGCGCCGTGCTCGGTCACCTCGACAATGCCCAGGCCGGCAAGGTCGAGCGCTGGCGCATGATCCACGGCGGCGTGCGCGACACCATCACCCTGCAGTTCCGCAAGCTCGCGCCCAATGCGAAGCCGCCCGGCAAGCTGCTGGCCTCCCAGGCGCAAGCCTATGTCGACACCAACTGCACCGGCGCGCCGCTGACCTATCATCTCGTCGCGGCCGACGGGCTGACCAAGGCGGCCGCGACCAAGACGAACGCCACGGTGTTCCAGCCGGGCTATCGCTGGGATGCCCTCGTGGTGTTCCCCGAGGTCGGCGACTACTGCATCATCGATGGCGGCTCATCGCCGTCGACCAGCATCAACGAGACGCTGCGACCGACGCAGATTCTCGGCACCGTGCATGTCGCGGGCGGCACACCGGTGACCGGCGACCTGACGGAGTACCTCAGGAAGCAGCTCGACGACGCGGCCGACGCCAACTTCCGGAACGACGAGAAAATCCGGGACAAGGTGAAGGTGGAGCTCGCCGACGGCCTGAAGCTCACCAGCTTCGTGCCGCACAAGGACATCGATGCCGGCGAGGTCAACGGGGCGCAGACGCTGACTTTCAACATCAACGTCAGCCAGATCAACGGGACGTTCTTCCAGATCGATGGCCAGCCCTATGACGGGAACCGAATCGACCGCACGCTGCGGCTGGGCGGCACGGATGAGTGGACGATGAAGTCCGACCTCGCCAGCCATCCGTTCCACATCCACGTCAATCCGTTCCAGGTCATCAAGATCATCGCGCCCGACGGCAAGACCGACGTGAGCGAGCCGGGCGCGATCGACAATTTCGCGATCGACCCGAAGACCAAAAAGCCGATCATCGATCCGGAGTATCCGGGCCTGAAGGGCGTGTGGAAGGACACGCTCTTCATCAAGAACGCGGGCGGTGAGAAGGGTCAGTACACGATCGTCGTGCGGACGCGCTATGAGCGCTACATCGGCGACTTCGTCCTGCATTGCCACATCCTCGACCACGAGGATCAGGGCATGATGCAGAATGTGCGCATCGCCGTGCCGGACGGAGAAGGCGGCGTCACCCACGGACACCACTGACCGGCATCACTGACCAGCCCCACAGACGAGGGAAACGAGATGACGACTCCGAAGAATCCACCGAGGACGCTGCGTGTCGGCATCCTGATCTTCGAGGGCTTCGAACCGATCGACGTCTGGGGCTTCGTCGAGGCCTTTTCGATCGCGCGCTTCCTCGGTCAGGACTACGATGAAGGCCCGCCCTATCCGTTCGAATCGGTGCTGATCGGCCGGCATGCCGGCAAGGTGAAGAGCATCAATGGGCCGACCGCCTGGGCGGACCTGGACTTCGACCAGGCGCTCAACACGCCCTTCGACGTGCTGACGATTCCCGGCGGCGGCGGAACCTGGCCGCTGCTCGACGACAAGACCGACCCGAAGGGCGTGGCCCAGTTGCTCGACTGGGTGTGTGCGATGGACAAGAAGGTCCCGTTGATGAGCTCGGTTTGCACCGGCGCGGCGGTGCTGGCCCGCGCCGGGCTGCTCGACGGCCGGCCGGCCGCCACCAATCACGGGGCGTTCGGCTGGGTCTCGCGGCAGGGCCCGAAGGTGCTGTGGGACAGCGTTTCGCGCTGGGTCGACGCCGGCAAATATGTGACGTCGGCCGGCGTCTCGGCCGGCACCGATCTCGGCTTCTACCTGGTGTCGCGGCTGGCCGGGCGGGCCGTCGCGGAGGTCGCCGTGCTGGCGGCCGAATACGACTGGCACCGCGATCCGCAGGAGCCACTCACCTTCCCGACGCCGCCGAACATGTCGTGAGGCGTCAGGTCTGCGACTTGTACCAGTCGAGGATCTCGGCGCCGGTCCACATCACCACGCCGTCGTGGCCGAGGATGTAGTCGTACAGCATCTCGAGATACTTGATCCGGTGCGGCACGCCGGTGAGGTAGGGGTGGATCGAGATCGCCATCACGCGCGGCGTCTTGGCGCCGTCGAGCAACAGCCGGTCGAAGTGGTCGCGGCCGCGCCGGAAGATCTCGTCCGACGATTGCTTCTCGACCGCGCTGATCACGACGTCGTTGATCTCGACGGTGTAGGGCACCGAGACGATCGTGCCGGCGCGCGTCTGGAGCGGCACCGGCTGCTCGTCGAGCACCCAGTCGGCGACGTATTCGATTCCGGCCTCGGCCAGCAGGTCGAGCGTCTCGTCGGTCTCTGTCAGGCCGGGCGATTCCCAGCCGCGCGGCGGCTTGCCGGTGAAGCCCTTGATCGCGGCGATGGTGTCGGCGATCGCCGCGCGCTGGTCGTCGACCCGGTGCATCGGCCGCTGCACGAAGCCGTGGCCCATGAAGTCCCAGCCGGCATCGAGCGCGGCCTGGCAGGCTTCGCGGTAGAGATCGACCACCGTGCCGTTCAGCGCAAACGTCGCCTTGAGCTTGCGTGCCGCCAGCACCTCGACGAAGCGCCAGAAGCCCACCCGCATGCCGTACTCGTGCCACGCCCAGTTGGGCACGTCGGGCAGCAACGGCTGGCCCATCGGCGGCGGGAGGACCGTCCGCGGCATGGCGCCCAACGGGCTCCAGTTCTCGACGTTGACGATCGTCCACACCGCCACGCGCGCATTGCCGGGCAGCACGAGCTTCGGCCGCTTCGTGATCGGCAGGTAGGGCGTCCGGCCGCGGACGCTCCTGCCGGTCTCGTCGCTCATTTGTTGGGATTGATCAAAAACTTCTCGCCGGTCGCGCGCTTGTTGTAGACGGCGATGTTCTTGGGATCGAGCACCTCGGGGAGCGAGATCGTCGTGGTGTAGTGGCTGGCGAAGGTGGTCTTGAGCGAGTTCACCACGCGCTCGCGCAAGCGGGTCTGGTCGGGCCGGCCGATCTTCTGCAGGAACGGCGTGAGCAGCCAGCCGCCGACCCCCCAGGCCTGGCCGTAGTTGCGGGTCAATTCGATCGGGCCGGTGTTCAGGCCGCCGTAAATGTAGACCTGCTTGTGCGTGCTCGAGCCGTAACGGCTGTATTCCTTGGCCGACTTGTTGATCGCGATCTCCATCGCGGTGAGGATCTGGCTCGCGAGCTTGCCGCCGCCGATCGCGTCGAAGGCGGTGGTCGCGCCGGTCTCGACCAGCGCCTGGACGAGATCGTCGTGGAATGTCGCCGACGTCGAGTCGACGACATGCTTGGCGCCGATGTCCTTCAGGATCTTTGCCTGCGCCGCGTTGCGCACGACGTTGACCAGGCCGATGCCGTCCTCGAGGCAGATCCTGTTCAGCATCTGGCCGAGATTGGAGGCGGCCGCGGTATGGACCAGCGCCTTGTGGCCTTCGCGCTTCATCGTCTCGGTCATGCCGAGCGCCGTCAGCGGGTTGACGAACCACGACGCGCCCTCGGCCGCGGTCGTGCCGGCCGGCAGCGGCTGGCAGTCGCGCGCCTTGCGGACCACGTACTGCGCGTACATCGAGCCGCCGACCGTCGACACGGTCTTGCCCATCAACGCCTGCGCCTCGCCGGACGAGCCCGCCTTGACGACGGTGCCCGCGCCCTCGTTGCCGACCGCCATCGACTGATCGAGCCGCGCGGCGAGGAACGGCAGGGCGGCCTGCGAGACCTTGGCCTTTACGACGGTGCTGTCGCCGCTGCCTGACGTGGTCGCGGCCGCCATGTCGGCCGGGCCGAGCAGCAGGCCGAGGTCGGACGGGTTGATCGGCGTCGCCTCGACCCTGACCACGACCTGGTCGGGGCCGGGCTCGGGCACCTCGACCTTGGCCAGCGACAGTTCGAGCGCGCCGCTCTTGGTGATCAGTGAGCGCAGCTGCAGTCCGGTCGTCATGTCGTTTCTCTCCAGGCGGATCTTGTGGTGGAAAAGGCTAGCACAGCCGCGAACGAGACGATGCCCAAAGCGACGAAAGCGAACAGCCCGTGCAGCCCCCAGCCCAGCACGTCCAGCGCCAGCAGGCTGCCGCACACGGCGATCACGATGCGGGTGAGGTTGGCCGCCACCGGCCAGATCATCTCGCCGGTGCCCTGGCTCGCGAAATAGAGCGCCATGGCGAGGCCGAAGAAGCCGTAAACCGGCCCGACCGTGTGCAGGTAGACGCGGCCCGAGGCCAGGGCGCCGGGATGATGGGTGAACAGGCCGAGCCACAAGTCGGGCGCGAGCGCAACGGTGATGCCGATCACGGCCGCGATGCCGCCCGCCATGAAGGCGCCGATCCAGGAGATCCGCCGCGCCCGGGCATACTGGCGGCTGCCGATGCTGGTGCCGACCATGACGGTCAATGCCGCGCCGATGCCGAAGCTGATCGGCACCATCATGTATTCCAGCCGGCTGCCGATGCCGTAGCCTGCAATCGCCGCATCGCCCGCGCGGCCGACCAGGCCGGTGACCATCAGGACGGTACCGTTGGTCAGGATCACGACCAGGCAGGCGATCAGCCCGACCCGCAGGATGTCGCGGAAGAAGCGCCATTCGAAGCCATCCTTCGGCCAGTGCAGGCGCAGCGCTGCGTTGCGCCCGACCAGTCGCGACAGCATCCAGAGGCCCGACAGAGAGAAGGAGATCACCGCCGATAATGCGGGCCCGACGATGCCGAGCTTCGGCATGCCGAACCAGCCCAGGGTCAGCGTGCCGGTCAGCGGGATCTGGATCACCGAGGCCACGACGAAGGCGTAGCCGGGCGTCTTCATGTCGCCAGTGCCGCGCAGCACCGAGGCCAGGGTGTTGGAGAGCCAGTGCGCGAAGCAGCCCAGGAACAGCACGGTCGAGAAGGCGACCGCGCGATCGAGCGCCGCGCCGCTGCCGCCCAGCGCGCCGTAGATCGGCCGGCCGAAGCCCGCCAGCACGATCGCGAACAGCATGGCCATGCCGAGGGCGATTACCAGGGCATGCGCCGCCGCCGCTTCCGCCGCGGCTCGATTACCGCCGCCCAGCGCCCGGGCGACCGAGGAGGAGATGCCGCCGCCCATCGCCCCGGCCGCCACCTGGCCGAGCGCCATCTGGGCGGGGAAGACGAGGGCCAGCGCGGCCAGGTCGATCAGGCCGAGCTGCGCCACGAACCAGCTGTCGGAGATGCTGACCAGGCTCTGCATCGCCACGTTCAGGAAGTTTGGGGCGGCCAGGGTCAGGATGGTCGGCACGATCGGGCCGGCAAGCATCATCTGCCGGCGGTCGGCGGGTTTCATGGCCCGCGTCTGTAGCATGCGCGGGCCGGAGCCCGCGCGAGCTTATCTTATGACCTGCCTCGAGATCGTGTCGGCGAGCTGGTTCACCGTGCGGATTTCGGCGACCTGCTTCATCGGGATCGAGACGTCGAAGCGGTCTTCCAGGTCGACGATCATGTCCATCACGGTGAGCGAATCGACGGTGGTGCCGTCGCAGATCACGGTATCGCCCGTGATCGGCATGCCGTTGACCTGGTAGGGGGCGAGGAGGTGGCGGATTTCGCTGAAGATTTCCATCTGCAGCGAGACGCTCTCCAGCTTGCGGGGGATGATGAGGGAGGGGCTGTTCATGACAGCATCTCAACCCATTCCAGACCCGACGTTAAAACACGTTTGGTTACCGACCGTGTCGGATCATTTCGGATTGTTGCAACATCATGTCTGCTATCTCTGGGGGCCGTCTTTTGCCGGGGGCGAGCTTGTCCGGTGACAGCCAGCGGTCGAAGTCGACGAGGGCGCGGGCGGCCAGCGCCTGCTTGCGCTCCTTGCCGCGGAAAGTGCCCTCGATCGGCGGGAACAGGCCGAAGTTGACGTTCATCGGCTGGAAGGTCGAGGCGTCGGCGCCCACGGTGATGTGGTTGAGCAGGGCGCCCATCGCCGTCGTGCCGGGCGGCGTGCTCGGCGTCTCGCCGCGCAGCTCCGCGGCCGTGAACCGGCCAGCCAGCAGGCCGACGGCGGCACTTTCGACATAGCCCTCGCAGCCGGTGATCTGGCCGGCGAACCGCAGGTCGGGCCGAGCCTTCAGCCGCAGCGTGCCGTCGAGCAGGCGCGGGCTGTTGAGGAAGGTGTTGCGATGCAGGCCGCCCAGCCGGGCGAACTCGGCGTTCTGCAGCCCGGGGATCGTCCGGAACAGGCGCACCTGCTCGCCGTGCTTCAGCTTGGTCTGGAAGCCGACGATGTTCCACAGCGTGCCGAGCGCGTTGTCCTGGCGCAGCTGCACCACAGCCCATGGCCGCCTGTCGGTGCGCGGGTCGCGCAGGCCGACCGGCTTCATCGGCCCGAAGCGCAGGCTCTGCGGTCCCGTCGAGGCAATCACCTCGATCGGCTGGCAGCCCTGGAAGTAGGGCGTGTTCTCCCACTGCTTGAATTCGGTCTTGTCGCCGGCCAGCAGCCCCGCGACGAAGGCGTCGTACTGCTCCTTGTCGAGCGGGCAGTTGATGTAGTCCGCGCCGCTGCCGCCCGGGCCAGCCTTGTCGTAGCGCGACTGCTTCCAGGCGATCGACTGGTCGATACTCTCGTGATGGACGATCGGCGCGATTGCATCGAAGAAGGCGAGCGATTCCTCGCCGGTCAGCTTGGCCAACGCCTCGGCCAGCGCCGGCGAGGTGAGGGGACCGGTGGCGATGATCGTGCTTTCCCACTCGGCCGGAGGCAGTCCGGCCACCTCGGCGCGCTCGAGCGTCACCAGCGGATGGGCGAGCAATGCCTCCTGTACCGCCGCGGAGAAGCCGTGCCGGTCGACCGCCAGTGCGCCGCCGGCCGGCAGCTTGTGCGTGTCGGCCGCGCGCATGATCAGCGAGCCGGCGCGGCGCATCTCCTCGTGGATCACGCCGACCGCGTTGTTTTGTGCATCGTCCGAGCGGAAGGAATTGGAGCACACCAGCTCGGCCAGCGACTCGGTGATGTGCGCCTCGGTCCCGCGCACCGGGCGCATCTCGTGCAGCACCACGGGCACGCCCGCTTGCGCGAGTTGCCACGCCGCCTCGCTGCCTGCGAGGCCGCCGCCGACGATGTGTACCTTCCTGCTTGACGCCATGTGTTCGAACCTGAAACCGTCGCCCCTTTACATGGGGGAGCCACAAATGGCCATCAAGTTCCACAATCCCAAGACTGTCACCCTGGCCGGCAAGTACAGCCTCGGCGCCGAAGTGCCGCCGAATGCACGCGTTCTCTATGTCGCGGGCCAGGTCGGCCTCGATTCGCGCGGCAAGCTGGCGCCGACCTTCGAGAAGCAGGCCCTGCAGGCGTGGAAGAACATCGGCCAGGTCCTGAAGGCCGCCGGCATGGGCTACAAGGACATCGTCAAGCTGACCAGCTTCATCACCGACGGCCGCTACCTCGCCGCTAACCGCGCCGCGCGCGAGCAATTCATCACCGCCGAGCCCTATCCCGCCTCGACCTTGCTGGTGGTCGCGGGCCTGGCCGATCCCGCCATGCTGGTCGAGATCGAGTGCGTGGCCGCCAAGGTCTAGAGATGGCCGACAGCCTCAAGGTCGCGCTCGCCCAGCTCAATCCCAAGGTCGGCGACGTCGCCGGCAATCTGACAAAGGTGAGGGCAGCGCGCGCCGAGGCAAAGCAACAAGGCGCTGACCTCGTGATCACCTCGGAGCTGGTGATCGCGGGCTATTTCCCCGAGGACCTGGTGCTGAAGCCGTCCTTCGTGCAGCGCTGCGAAGAGGCCGTCGAGGCGTTGCGCACTGACACGAAAGACGGCGGCCCGGCGCTGTTCGTCACTACGCCGTGGCGTGAGGACGGCAAGCTCCACAACGCCATCATCGCTCTGGACAAGGGGGAGATCACCGGCAAGCGCTTCAAGGTCGACCTGCCGAACTATGGCGTGTTCGACGACAAGCGCGTCTTCTCGCCCGGCCCGATGCCGGGGCCGCTGGTGTTCAATGGCGTGCGCATCGGCGTGCCGATCTGCGAGGACGTGTGGACGCCCGACGTCGTCGAATGCATTGCCGAGACCGGCGGCGAGATCCTGCTGGTGCCCAACGGCTCGCCTTACGAGGTCGGCAAGACCGACGTGCGGGTGCAGCACGGCGTGAAGCGCGTGATCGAGAGTGGCCTGCCACTCGCCTACATCAACCAGGTCGGCGGGCAGGATGAGGTCGTCTACGACGGCGGGTCGTTCGTGCTGGGCGCTGACCGCATGCTCAAGGCCAAGCTCGCCTCGTTCCGCGAGCAGGTGACGACTGTCGAGTTTCGCCGCATCGGCGGCGGCTGGGAATGCCAGCCCGGCCCGATCGCACCCGAGCTCGAGCAGAAGGACTCGATCTACCAGGCGATGATGCTCGGCCTGCGCGACTACGTGAACAAGACCGGCTTTCCCTCGGTCATCATCGGCCTGTCGGGCGGCGTCGACTCGGCGCTGACGGCGGCGGTGGCGGCCGACGCGCTGGGCCCCGAGCGCGTCCACACCATCATGATGCCGTCGCCCTACACCAGCCGCGACTCGCTGGAGGATGCCAAGGCCTGCGCCGAGGCGATCGGCGTGACGTACGACATCGTCGGCATCGAGCCGGCGATGGAGGCGTTCCGTTCGATGCTCACGCCCTTGTTCGGCAACCGCAAGGAAGATGTCACCGAGGAGAACATCCAGAGCCGCGCGCGCGGCGTCACGCTGATGGCTTTGTCGAACAAGCTCGGCGGCATGGTGCTGACGACCGGCAACAAGTCGGAGATGGCGGTCGGCTATGCCACGCTCTATGGCGACATGTGTGGCGGCTTCAACGTCCTGAAGGACGTCTACAAGACGACGGTGTTCGACCTCTGCCACTGGCGCAACGCGCATCGGCCCGACGGCGCACTAGGCCGCAAGGGGCCGGTGATTCCCGAGCGCATCATCACCAAGCCGCCGTCGGCCGAGCTCAAGCCCGACCAGAAGGACGAGGATTCGCTGCCGCCCTATCCGGTGCTGGACACCATCCTGAAGGGCCTGATCGAGCGCGACCTGTCGGCGGAGGAGCTCACCAAGGAAGGCCATGACGCCGCCACCGTGCAGCGCGTCTGGCGCCTGCTCGAAGGCGCGGAATACAAGCGCCGCCAGGCGCCGCCCGGCGTGAAGATCACCTCGCGTCTGATCAGCCGCGAGCGGCGCTATCCGATCGTCAACGGCTTCAGGGGTTGATCATGTTGATCGCGCAGCTTTCCGACCCGCACATCAAGAGCCCCGGCCAGCTCCTCTACGACCGTATCGACACTGCGGGCTATCTCGAGCGTGCGGTCGCGCATGTCCTGAAGCTCGATCCCCTGCCGGACGTCGTGGTCATGACCGGCGACCTGGTCGATGGCGGCAAGCCGGAGGAGTACGCCCATCTCCGCCGGCTGATCGCGCCGCTGTCGATGCCGGTCTACGTCATTCCGGGGAACCACGATGGGCGCGAGGCCCTGCGTGCGGCGTTCGCCGACCAAGGCTATTTCCCGGCATCCGGCTTCCTGCAGTACACCGTCGACAGTCTGCCGGTCCGCCTGATCGCGCTCGACACGCTGGTCGAGGGCAAGGGCCACGGCGAATTGTGCGCGGAGCGGCTCGCCTGGCTGGAAGCG
>DASXQC010000144.1:0-7186 GCA_036493235.1 Reyranella sp. | reverse complement strand
AATGACACGACGCGCTATTGCAGCTGCGCGCGCCCAGCGCAACTAGCCCAATTCCTTGCGTACCAACGCCGCGCCATCGGCCATCGCTTTCAGCTTCCCGAAGGCCGTCGCGCGCGGCAGGTACTTCATGCCGCAATCGGGTGCGGGCAGGAGCTTGTCGGGGGACAGGTACTTCAGCCCGGCGCGGATGCGGTCGGCGACCTTCTGCGGTGTCTCGATCTCGGGATCGTTGAGGTCGAGCACGCCCAGCATCACCTTCTTGGGGGCGAGGTCCTTCAGCACGCCGAGGTCGATCTTGGGCTGCGCCGATTCGATCGAGATCTGCTGCGCGATCGTGTCGGCGAGCTGCGGCAGGAAGGTGTAGCCGGTCGGTTTGCTGAGGCCAGGCACGACGGCGGCGTAGCCGAAGCAGAGATGCACCACCGTCGGCACCGTGATGCCCTCGAGTGCCCGGTTGATCACTTTCACGGCGTAGCGCTTGGCCTCCTCGGGGTTGTTGCGCAGCCACGGCTCGTCGAGCTGGATCACGTCGGCGCCGGCCTTGACCAGCTCGTGCGCCTCCTCGTTCACCGCCGCGGCGTAGTCCATGCACATCGCGATCGGGTCCTTGTAGAAATCGTCCTTCACCTGCTGGCCCATGGTGAAGGGGCCGGGCAGGGTAATCTTCGCCGAGCGGTCGGTGTTGGCGCGCAGGAACTGCATGTCGCGCACCTCGACCGGCCGCGTGCGTTTGATCTTGCCGACCACGCGCGGGACCTTCGTCACGCCCGAGCGCGCCTGAACCTCGCCTGGATGTTCGAGGTCGATGCCCTCGAGCGCCGTGGCGAAGTGGTTGGAGTAGCTCTCGCGGCGCATCTCACCGTCGGTGATGATGTCGATGCCGGCGCGCTCCATGTCGCGGATGGCGAGCAGGGTGGCGTCGTCCTGCGCCTGCTGCAGGTATTGCTCGGGCACGCGCCACAGCTCCCTCACACGCGTGCGCGGCACCATCTTCGACAGCATCTCGCGGTTCACCAGCCAGTCGGGCTGCGGGTAGGAGCCAACGACGGTGGTTTGTAGAAGAGTGTTGGTCATCTCATTGCGCCTTTATGCCTGCGGCCTTCACCAGCTCGCCGTTTTCCTTGAGCTCGCGCACGACCAGATCGTCGAATTCCTTCGGTGTGGTCGGCGACGGATCGGCGCCGATCTTCGATAGCCGCTCCTTGACTTCGAGCATGGCGAGGACTTCGACCACCACCTTGTTGAGCTTGTCGACCACCGCCGGCGGCGTGCCGGCCGGCGCCAGCAGGCCCGCCCAGTAGTCGTAGCCGCTGCCCTTGTAGCCGGCTTCTTCCGTGGTCGGCACGTCGGGCAGCACCGAGGAGCGCCGGGGGCTGCCGTTCGCTAGCGCGATCACGCGCTTCTCGTGGATCAGCGACAGGGCAGAGACGACCGGCGAGAAGAAGTACTCGACCCGGCCGCCCATCACGTCGTTCAGCGCTTCCGGCGTGCCCTTGTAGGGGACGTGCAGGACGTCGATGCCGGCAGAGACCTTGAACTTCTCGCCATTGAAGTGGGTGGCGCTGCCGACACCGGCCGAGCCGAAGGAGATCTTGCCGGGATGCGCTTTGGCCTCCTTCACGAGATCGTCGACGGTCTTCCAGCCCTTGTCGGGCGACACCACCAGGATGTTGGGCTGGCGGCCCAGCAGGCTGATACCCGCCAGGTCTTTGGCCGGATCGTAGCTGAGCTTGTAGATGTAGGGACTGACGGTGTGGCCCGACGAGTTGAGCAGCAGCGTGTAGCCATCGGGCGGGGCCTTGGCGACCTGGCCGGCGGCGATGATGCCGCCCGCACCAGGCTTGTTCTCGACGATCACCGGCTGGCCGAGCTTGGCCGACAATTCGTTCGACATCGCCCGGCCGATCACGTCGGTCGCGCTGCCCGGCGTGAAGGCAACGATGATATGCACCGGCTTCTCCGGCCAGGTCTGTGCCCCTGTCGGTGAGGTTGCCGTGCCAGCGAGTGCAAGCGCGAGAGCGGCGATCAGCAGACGCATGGATGTTTCCCCCTGTTCGTTCTTATTCGGCCGCAATTTGGCGGCTGATGCTGGGCACGTTCAAGCGGCCCAGGATGCGCTCGCCCGATGCGGCGAGCTTTTTGCGGATGTTGGCGAGGTCGCGCCGCAGCAGCGTGCCGTCGCGCTTGGCGAAGCGGCCGGCCACCAGCACGTCGCGCACCCGCGCGCCGCTGCCCTGCATGACGACGGTCGCGACAGCGTCGTGGACCGGCCACATGGCGAGCGGTCCGAGCGACATGACGGCGATGTCTGCCTGCTTGCCCGGCGCCAGGCTGCCGATGCGGTCGCTCATGCCCAGCATCGCGGCGCCGCGCGCGGTCATCCAGTCGAGCGCCTCGCCTGCCGGCACCGTGGAGGTGGCGGGAATGCCACCGCTCTTCGCCCGCTCGGCCGCGTTGTCGAGGGCGCGCTGGCTGGCGAGCGCCATGCGCGCCACGGTGAACATGTCGCCGGCGATCGCCGATTCGAGATCGACGCCGATCGACGGCGCCGAGCCCAATGCGCGCAAGCGGCCGGTGATCGGATGGCCGTGGCCCTGCGCCATCTCGTTCTCCGGCGTGATCGAGAAGGTCACGCCCAGATCGACGAAGGACTTGAGCTGCGCGTCGGCGAGGTTGTTGCCGTGCACGATGTTGATGTGCGGCCCGACCAGGCCCTGCGCCATCAACGCTTCCCAGCCGCCGGGAGTCTTGGCCTCGCCGCCGCCCTGGTGCATCGAGGCGATCAGGCCGAGCTCCTTCGCGAGCGCAAAGTCGTGCGCGCTGACCTCGAGCGTCGAGTAGTGCGGCCCGAGCACGGCCATGCCGAGCATCACCAAAGCGTTGCGGTCCGACAGTGGGCCTTTCAGCAGCCGCTCGATCTCGGAGCGCGGGTGAGGGACCTCGGAGAAGTGCGGCTCGCCCGGCTTGGGATCGGGCTTGGGCGAGCCGTGGAAGAAGGCCGCGCGGATGCCGCTCTGCTGCAGCGCCTCGACGCCGGCATCGGTGTGCGCCGGCGTCGGGTTGTTGTGCGCCCAGTCGACCAGGGTCGTGACGCCGTGGTCGAGCTGGTTCAGCGCACCCGCGAGCGTGGCGATATGGATGTCCTCGGGCACGAACACCGTGGCGAGGCCGGCATGGACGTGGCGGAAATATTCGAGCAGCGTCCAGTTGGCCGCGACCGAGCGCAGCGCGGTCTGCCAGGTGTGCATGTGGGCGTTGATCAGGCCTGGCAGCACGATATGGCCGCTGCAGTCGACGACCTTGGCATCGGGCGCGTCGAGTCGCGGCGCGACAGCAACGATCTTGTCGCCATCCACCAGCACGTCGCCCGCCGGCAGCACGCCATGCGCGGCGTCCTGCGTGACGACGATGCCAGAGCGGAGAAGGAGGCTCATGCTCTTCCGGACCGCGCGCATTCTGCGCGCTCGGAATCATGAGCATGCAGGATGCGTGCGGTCCGGAAGACTCGATCAGAGTCCATCGCCGACCTTCACGTTCTCCGGCACCAGCTTCATGCCGGCGGAGCGCGCCAGCTCCACCAGCAGCACGGAGAAATCGATGTCGCCCGGATACTGATGCGCCAGCGACTGCAGGCTCTCGCGCGTCACCGAGGCGGTCGGCATGGTCACGCCCTGCGCCTTGGCTGCACCCATGCCCAATTCCATGTCCTTGAGCAGCAGCTTGGGTGTGAAGGTCGTGGTGAAATCGAGATTGACCAGCGCCGGCGTCTTGTAGCGGGTGTACATCGAGCCCAGCACGCTGTCGTTGATCGACGCCAGGAACACGTTGCGCGGGATGCCGGCCTTCTCGGCCATCAGGGTGATCTCGCACAGGGAATGGATGATCACGCCGAACATGGTGTTGTGCGCGATCTTCCAGATGCGAGAGAGCTCGCCCTCGCCGACATACATCGCCGAGCGGCCGAGCGCCGCGAGCAATGGCTGCACCGCGTCGTACTCCGCCTTCAGGCCGGAGGCGACCACGAGCAGCTTGCCAGCCTTGGCCACGCGCGCATTGCCCGAGACCGGCGCGCTGAGATAGGCGACGCCGGCTTCGGTCAGGCCTTTGCGGACTTCGGCCGAGCCGGTGTCGGAGATCGACGACATGTCGACCACGCGCTTGGGCCGCGCCTTGCCGGCCAGCACGCCGTCTGCACCGAACAGGATTTCCTTCAGGTCGTCGGTGGTCGACACCATGGTGAAGACCGTCTCGCAGTGGGCCATCGCGGTCTTGTCGGTCACCACCTCGGCGCCGATCTCGGCGAGCGGATCGGCCTTCGATGCGGTCCTGTTCCAGACCGAGAGCTTGTGGCCGGCCTTGATCAGGCGGGCGGCCATGGCTTCGCCCATGCGGCCGAGCCCGATCCAGCCGATGTCGTGCGACGCTTTGCTCATTATGATGAAACCTCGGAGGCCCTTGTGCGTTTTCCGTCGCGTCGCAGTTTGGGAGGGGATGCCTCTACTGTCCATGTCTCTTCGCCTTCTCCTCCTCGCGGCGTTTGCCGTCGTGCTCACCTCATGCGGCGGCAACCTGCCCAACAGCGCTGTCTCGCGCCATCTCGCTGGCCGCTATGCCGGTGCGCTCTCGGATTCGACGGCCGTCCCGACGGTGATCCGCGATCGCGGCATCAAGGTGCCGGACCCTGCGTCACCCGAGCCGCTGCTCGAGCAGCTGCGGACGCAACTGGCGAAGAGTGATTCCGGCGGCGCCTATGCCGGCATCACCTACGATCTCACCCAGGGCAACACGCTCCCGCGCGACTGGATCGTGCAGACAGCGAACATCTGGGGGCTCAAGGCGAACGGGCTGCCGCCCAATCAATCGCAGGCGCTGGTCCAGCGTGTGCACGACCTGATCGCTTCGGCCCGGCAACGGGTCGACATATCCCTGCTGCAGCCGGCACCCGACGGCGCGTTCCTGGCGGCGATCCGGCAGGCACTCCAGGAACTGGCGCAGCGCGGTCGTCCGATTCAGGTGCGCATCATTATCGGCCAGTATCCGCCAGACAATGTCGACGTGCCGGGCTTCTTCAAGGCGCTGACCGACGGCATCGATATCGGCCGGTTGACGATCAGCGTGGCGGCGTTCCGCTCCTGCGTCGCGGTCGACGATTGCGACAGCTACTCCTGGAATCACTCCAAGATCATCGCGATCGACGGCGCCGAGGCGATGGTCGGCGGCCATAACCTGTGGGCGCAGGACTATCTGATGAACGAGCCCGTCAGCGACCTGTCGATGCATGTGAAGGGTCCGGCTGCCGCCAGTGCGGTGCGCTTCATCGACCGGCTGTGGGAATACGTCTGCACCAACCTCAATCAGAAGGACTCGATCGCCCTTGCGAGTTCGACGGGCAGTTGCCCTGCACCAGCAGCATTGCCGAGGCGGTCGGGCAAGGGCGGCGTGCAGATCCTCGGCGTCGGCCGAATGGGCGCCGGCATCACCAAGGATTTTGCCAACCAGAGCGAGCTGGCACGCGACCTGACCTTGGCCTCGGCGCGGCACGAGATCCGCATGGTCCAGCAGGACCTGGGCTTCGGGCTCGGCCGTGCCGACACGCTGTTCCCTGACAGCACGATCGATCGGCTGGTCGACTTCCTGCGCCAGGGGCGGGGCGACATCTACATCGTGCTGTCGAACCTCGGCGCCAAGGGCAAGAGCGGCAGCACCTATTCCAACGACGTCACGCTGGCGACGCTCGCCAGGCATCTGAAGCAGGAGGTGCAGCGCCGCTTCGAACGGCGCGATCCGGTGTCGCGCTACGAGATCCGTCGCGGACCCGATCCGGTGAACGCCATGCTGTGCGACCACGTCCACCTGGCGCCGTTCCGCTTCGGGCCGGACGATAGCTGGCCCGGTGGCGATCCGCTCGCGACCCACGCCAAGTTCTGGATGGTCGACGGCCACGTCTTCTATGTCGGTTCAGACAACATGTACCCGGTGAACCTGCAGGAGTACGGCTACATCGTCGACGATGCCCAGGCCGCGCAGCAGCTGACCGACGCCTACTGGATGCCGGTGTGGCAGTGGTCGTCCAAGGCGGCGGTGTCGGGGCCGGAGGTGAAGAACTGCATCTTCCGTGAGGTGATCAAGTAATCGTGCGCTGCACATCCGCCGGCCGATGCCGGGAGTACAATGAGGGACAGGAGGCAGCCATGACCCAGTCCTTTCGATGGCTTCCGATTCTCATCGTGTTCGCCTTGCCGCTCGGCGCCGCAGCACAATCGAACGATGCGGCCTACTGCAAGGCGCTGATCCAGAACTACCAGCGCTATGTGGTGAAGAGCGGCAGCCACAGCCCCAACACCGGCAGTCTCGACGGCCAGGTCGCCATGGAGCATTGCCGCGCCGGCGACACGTCCGGCATCCCGGTGTTGGAGCAGAAGCTGCGCAGCGCCGGCGTGGAGTTGCCGGCGCGCGGCTAACGGCTCTTCGCCGGGTCGACCGGCGTCACGACGCCCTCGCAGGCCTCGATCACCTCGCCGGCGTCGAGGCAGAGGTCTTCGCGATTGCGCATCGCCATGATCTGCACCCCGGTGCGCAGCTTGCCGTGGCGGCCGACCGGCATGGCGAGGCCGGGCAGGCCGAGCAGGGGGCACATCAGCGACGGCCGCATCGAATTGAAGATCGCCCGCTGGCCCTCGACCGTGGTATCCGTCACCTGCTTGGGCGGCAGGTCGGACAGCACCGGCATGATCACCAGCGGCCATTGCTGCAGGAAGCCCATCCACCGGAACAGCACGCCCTCGCGCTCGGTCAGCGCCTTCATGTAGGCGGCGAGATCGACCGGCTTGGCCAATTCGAGCCACGATCGCATCGCGGCGATGCCGTCGGGATCGCCCATCTTCTGCATGTTGGGCCACAGCATGGCGCGCGATTCGGTGGCGATGATCTCGTGCCACATCTCGACGCCGCGCTCGAGATCGGGCGGGAGGATCTCGTCGACCACGTAGCCCGCCGCCTGCAGGTGCTTGCCCGCCTGGCGCACGGCTGCGGCCTGCGCCGGATGTGTCGTGGCCTGGGGAAACTCCGGCACCAGCGCGACCCGGATCGGCCGGGCGGGCGGCGCACCGCGCATCGGCACGTCGTTCCAGCGCCAGTCGCGCACGTCGCCGCGCGCCATCACCTCGAGCGCCAGCCGCGCATCGCG
>DASXQC010000143.1:0-7306 GCA_036493235.1 Reyranella sp. | reverse complement strand
ATCGACGACGACGGCAAGCCGCGTCAGGTAAAAGCATGAAGCTCTTTGCCCTCGCGGCCCTTTTGGCGCTTGCGCCGATGGCCGCCCTGGCCCATCCGCACATCGTCATTTCGCAGGCGGTGCGCGCGATCGAGAGCAACGGTGCCTACACTCATGTCGAGGTCGTCTGGAAGTTCGACCCGCATGCCAGCGAGGACGAGATCCCGGCGATCGACGAGGACAAGGACGGCACATTCTCCGAGGAGGAGATCAGGCTCCTGATCCGCGACACCATGCCGGGCTTCCTCAAGGTGGGCTTCCTGACCTGGCTGAACACCGGCGGTGCGGACTTCAATCCAACCAAGGAGCCGGACTTCAACGCGCGGATCGACGATCCCGCGACCTTCAATCCGGCCGAGTGGGATCGCAACGCCGGCGACGGCATGCAGATGCCCGAGAACAAGCGTGCGACGCTGCCGCTGGAGCCAACGAAACACAGTCCGCGTAATCTCGTCTACACGATGCGTTTCGAATTGCCCAAGCCGGTGAAGAATTTTTCCATCACGACCTACGATCCCGAAGACTATATGCGGGTCGTGGTCGACAAGGCGTCGCTGTCCAAAGATTGCGCGCTCGACAAGCATCCGACACGCAAGTCCGAGTTCATCCCCGGCCATCCGGTCTACGCGGACAGAGTGACGTGCCACCTGCCCTGAAGGGCGGGGTGACCGAGCGGCAGAATCGGCCCTGGCTCGGCATCCTGTTCATGTGCATTGCCTGCACCCTGTTCCCGGTACAGAACGCCTTCGTGAAGCTGCTGACCGGCATCTATCCCTTCCAGCAGGTCGTGTGGGTCCGACTCGCCGTGCATCTCGTCCTGATGTGCGTCGTCTTCCTGCCGCGCAACGGGCTGGCGCTCCTGCGCGCCCGCTCGCCGGTGCAGCAGGTGATCTGCTCGGCCGGCCTGCTCGGCTCGACGCTCTTCTTCTTCAGCTCGGCGAAGTATGTAGGCGTCACCGAGGCGATCGCCATCTCCTTCGTCTCGCCGCTCGCGGTGACCTTCCTCGCCTGGCCACTGCTTGGCGAACGCATCACCTTCGTGCGGCTGGCGTCGGTCGTGATCGGCTTCGCCGGCGTGATGATCGTCATCCGGCCTGGCAGCTCGGTCTTCCAATGGGCCTCGCTGATGATGCTCGGGAGCGCGATCTTCTACGCGATCTACCAGATCTTCGTTCGGCGGGTCGCCGCCGTCGATTCGCCCGCAACCACGGCCTTCTACTGCGCGCTCGGCTGCACGCTGGCGACGTCGTTCCTGGTGCCGGGCCATTGGAAGAACCCGGCCAATTGGGGGGACCTGGCTATGATGGTGTCGCTCGGCATCTCGGGCGGCTTCGGCCATTACTGCGTGGCGCGCGCCTTCAGCTACGCGCCGGCCAACCTGATCGCGCCCTTGAACTACACGCAGATGATCGGCTCCGTCGTAATCGGTTACCTGATGTTCGCCGAGATTCCGGACGTCTATACCTGGATCGGCAGCGCGGTGATCATCGCGGCCGGTCTGCTCGTGGGATGGCAGAGCCGCCAGAGAAGCAAGCCGAAATCAGGCTGAAGGAGAGGACCATGCCGTATCTCGTCGCCGACGACCTGCCGACCACCTCGGCCGGTGCGCGCTTTCGGGCGCTGCTCGAGCGGCCCGGCATCCTGCAGATGCCCGGCACGCACAACGGAATGGCCGCGCTGCAGGCCAAGCTGGCAGACTTCGAGGCGCTCTATCTCTCGGGCGCCGGCATGTCGGCCTCGATGGGCCTGCCCGATCTCGGCGTCATCACCGTCGACGAGGTCTGCTTCTTCATCCGCCAGGTCGCACGGGCGAGCGGGCTGCCGCTGCTGGTCGACGGCGACACCGGCTACGGCGAGGCGCTGAACGTCATGCACATGGTCCGCGCCTTCGAGGAGGCGGGGGCGGGCGCCGTCCATATCGAGGACCAGCTGCTGCCCAAGAAATGCGGCCATCTCAACGACAAGAAGCTCGCCGACGCGCACGACATGGCGGCCAAGGTTGCCGCCGCCCGCAAGGCCCGGCGTGATCTGGTGATCATTGCTCGCACCGACGCCGCCGCCAGCGAAGGCATCGACGGCGCAGTCGCCCGCGCCAAGCGCTACCTCGAGGCTGGCGCCGACGCGATCTTCCCCGAGGCGCTGGTCAATGCCGAGATGTTCCGCGCCTTCGCCAAGGCGATGCCGGGCGTGACACTGCTAGCCAACATGACCGAGTTCGGCCGCACGCCGTTCTTCACCGCGTCGGAGTTCGAGGCGATGGGCTACCGCATGGTGATCTGGCCGGTCTCGGCGTTCCGCGTCGCCAACAAGGCGCAGGCCAAGCTCTACGCCGCCATCAAGCGCGACGGTGGCACGCAGAACATGATCGGCGACATGCAGACCCGCGCCGAGCTCTACGCGACGATCGGCTACCACGAGTACGAGGCGCTCGACGCCTCGATCGTGCAGACCGTCATCCCGCAGGGCATGCCGCAGCGCTAGGGAAACGGCTCCCGCCAGGCCTCGAAGGCATTGAGCTGGTCGTGCCAGCGGCGCACTTCGGGGAAGTCGTCGATCGGGATCTTTGCCTTCTGGGAGTAAGGCAGGGTCACCGCGACGGAGAAGTCGGCGACGGTGAGGCTATCGCCCACCAGCCACT
The DNA here is from genome assembly GCA_036493235.1 of Reyranella sp. GTDB lineage: Bacteria > Pseudomonadota > Alphaproteobacteria > Reyranellales > Reyranellaceae > Reyranella. The sequence goes on along the minus strand of DASXQC010000143.1, from coordinate 4,629 downwards.
TGTGGCCCTTCAAATGGCCGTCCAGCACCGCAGCGTAGCGGCGGAAGTCGGCGATTGCCTGATCGACGGCCGCTGGGCTGGGCGCGCCGATGCCGAAACGCGGCTTGATGATGTTCTCGAAATAGAGGCTGCCGGTGGCGCGCGTGAAGTGCTGCGCGTTCCAGCTGAACCAGCTCGTGACGTCGATCTGCCGGCGCGGGTCGTGCGGCCACAGGCCGGCCGACGCCTTGTCGGACAAGTAGCAGATGATGGCGTCCGCCTCGCGGATGATCTCCCCACCGTCGACCAAAGTCGGCACCTTGGCGCTCGGATTGAGCGCCAGGTAGCCCGGTGCCCGCTGCTCGCCCTTGGTGAGGTCGACGGTGATGTACTCGATCGGCAGCTTCAGATACTTCGCGACCGCGCACGCCTTCCGCGGCGATAGCACGTCGAAGTAATAGAGCTTCACAGGCCGAACTCCTTGAGGTCAGGCGCGCGGCGGTGGAAGTCTGTCGCGTCCTGGAACGCCTTGCCGACCTTCAGCACGTCGCGCTCCATGTAGGGCTTGCCGAGGATCTGGATGCCGACGGGCAAGCCATTCGGGAAGCCGCTCGGCATCGACAGCCCGCACAGGCCGAGATAGTTGCCGGGCCGCGTGAGCTGGGCTGCGACCGGCGAGGTCTCGTCGACTTCGGTGAGCGGAATCGCGGGGCAGGGCACCGACGGAGTCAACAGCACGTCGTATGGCCGCATCCATTCCATGAATTCGGCACGGCGCTTGGCCATATTGCGCAGCTCCTCGGCATAGGCGCCGGGCAGGAAATGCCTGCCGAGCAGGGCGCGGGCCCGCACGCCGTCACCGATCGCCCTGGACTTGTCCTCGATCCACGCGCGGTGGAGCGAGAACATCTCCGAGGTCGAGATCGTGCCGGCAGGCTGGCCGAGATCGAAGAACCAGCCGGGCAGGCGCACGGCCTCGACCGTGGCGCCGAGGCTTTCGAGCGTCCGCGCCGCCGCCTGCCAGGCATTGGCAACGTCGGGATGGACGGTGTCGGGAAGCTGCTTCGAATCCGGCAGCGCGACACGCATGCCTTCGATCGAGCCGCCTTTCGCGGCCAGCGTGAAGTCCTCCAGTGGCTGGTCGAGCGTCGTCGGATCGCGCGGATCAGGCGCCGCGAGCGCGTTGAGCAGCAGCGCGCAATCCTCGACCGACCGCGCCATCGGGCCGATCGAATCGAGAGTCCAGCTCAAGAGCATCGTGCCGTGCAGGCCGATGCGCCCGAACGTGACCTTGAGACCGACCAGTCCGTTGAACGCCGACGGAATGCGCACCGAGCCGCCAGTGTCGCTGCCGATACCGGCCGGCGAGAGGCGTGCGGCGACCGCCACGCCGGTGCCGCTCGACGAGCCGCCAGGTGTGCGATGAGTCTTGAGGTCCCAGGGATTCCACGGTGCGCCCATCAGCGGGTTGGTGCCCCAGCCGCCGAACGCGAACTCGACCATGTGCAGCTTGCCGAGCGGGAACATGCCGGCGGCCGTCAGCCGCTCGACCGTGTTCGACGTCTCGGTCGCGATCCGCTTCTCCCACATCTTCGAGCCGCCGGTGCCGATCCGGCCCTTGATGTCGCACAGGTCCTTGTAGGCCATCGGCAGGCCGTGCAGCGGCCCCAGTGGAAAGCCGCCGGCGCGCGCCGTGTCGGCCGCGTCGGCCATCGCTCGGCCTTCCTTGGCGTACACCTCGACGAAGGCGTGCAGCTTCTTGTCCGCCTTCTCGATGCGGCCGAGCAGCGCGTCGGCTATGTCGCGCGAGGAGAACTTCCTGGCGGAGAGACCGGCGGCGAGCTCCGTCAGAGTGAGGTCGTGCAAACCGCTCATCAGTAGGTCGCCCTTCCGCCAGTGAGATCGAATGTCGCGCCGGTCGAGAAGGAGCACAGCGGCGAGGCGAGCCAGGACACCATCTCGGCCACCTCCTCGACCTCGCCGAAGCGGCCCATCGGGACCTTGGACAGCATGAACTGGATGTGCTGCTCGGTCATCTGGCTGAACAGCTCCGTCTTCACCACTGCCGGCGCCACGCAGTTCACCAGCACGCCGCTAGTCGCCAGTTCCTTGCCCAGCGACTTGGTGAGGCCGATCACGCCCGCCTTCGAGGCGGAGTAGGCGGAGGCGTTGGGATTGCCTTCCTTTCCGGCGACCGAGGCGATGTTGACGATGCGGCCCCAGCCGCGCTTGACCATGCCCGGCGCCACGGCGCGGTTGCTGAGGAACACGCCGGTCAGGTTGATGTCGATCACCTGCTTCCACGCATCGACCGGATACTGGATCACGGTGTTGTTGGGGCCGGTGATGCCGGCGCTCGCCACCAGGATGTCGGGAGCGGCGAGATCCTTCTCGGTCTTGGCCACCGCCTCGTTGAGCGATTGTTCGCTTGTTACGTCGACCTGGACGGCGATCGCGTCGCCGAGCGCCGCCGCCGACTGTTTTGCGCGATCCATGTCGCGATCCCACAGCGCCACCCGGCCGCTGCCGGCGGCGATTTTCGCAGCGCAGGCGAGGCCGATCCCGCGCGCACCGCCGGTCACCACCACGGTGCGCCCCTTGAACAGATCAGACGCCATGCTTCCTCCCGCTAAATGCTTGTATTGACGCAGTTTCCGCATCATATCGGAGGGACATGCCCTCCGACAAACCCGCGTCCATCGACGCCACGCTCGAGTTGCTGAAAAACGGCAACTACATCGCCGACCGCAGCCTCGCCACGGTCCTGTTTCTTGCCCTGAAGCTCGGCCGACCACTGTTCTGCGAGGGCGAGGCCGGCGTCGGCAAGACCGAGATCGCCAAGGTGCTGGCCGAGACGCTCAAGCGTCCGCTGATCCGGTTGCAGTGCTATGAAGGCCTCGACGTCAATTCGGCCGTCTACGAGTGGAACTACTCGCGCCAGATGATCGAGATTCGCCTCGCCGAAGCGCAAGGCATCGAGGACCGCCGCGAGCTCGAGTCCAACATCTTCGACGAGCGCTTCCTGATCCGCCGTCCGCTGCTCGAAGCGCTCGAACCGCATGCCGAGGGCGCGCCGATCCTGCTGATCGACGAGCTCGACCGCACCGACGAGCCGTTCGAGGCTTACCTGCTCGAGGTGCTGTCCGATTTCCAGGTGACGATCCCCGAGCTCGGCACGGTGAAGGCCGCGCAGACGCCGATCGTCATCATCACGTCGAACCGCACGCGCGAGATCCACGACGCGCTGAAGCGCCGCTGTTTCTACCACTGGGTCGACTATCCCGACCTCAAGCGCGAACTCGAGATCCTGAAGGTCAAGGCGCCGGGCGTGGGTGAGCGCCTGTCGCGCCAGGTCGTCGGCTTTGTTCAGGAGCTGCGCAAGCTCGACCTGTTCAAGTCGCCGGGCGTCGCGGAATCGATCGACTGGGCAACCGCTTTGTCGGAGCTGAATACGCTCGACCTCGATCCCAAGAGCGTCAACGACACGCTGGGCGTCCTGCTGAAATACCAGGACGACATCCAGCGCATGCAGGGCTCGGAAGCCGCCGACATCCTGCGCAAGGTCAAAGCCGACATCGCGGCCCAGCCGCTGGGGTGAGAGTGATGCTCTACCCGGCAAGACCATCATTGCTGGGCGCGCGCCACTCCAGTGGCGCGTTATGCTCTTTGGGTTCGGAAGAGCAAGAGAAGACGCGCCACTGGAGTGGCGCGCGCCCAGCGGAAGAGTGATGGACAAGCTCGCCACCAACATCGTCCATTTCGGCCGCACCTTGCGGGCCGCCGGGCTGCCGGTCGGGCCGGGGCAGGTGCTGCGCGCTGTCGAAGCTGTCGAGACCGCCGGCCTTAAGAAACGCGACGACTTCTATTGGACGCTTCACTCGGTGTTCGTGAACCGCCGCGACCAGCGCGAGATATTCGACCAGGCGTTCCACGTCTATTGGCGCAATCCGCGGCTGCTCGAGAAGATGATGGAGATGCTGCTGCCGCAGGTCTCCGTGCCGGAGGATCCTGAGAAGAAGCAGAAGGAGCTGAGCCGCCGGCTGCAGGACGCCTTGTCGCCGGGGCAGGGCGAAGCGCCGAAGGGAGAGGACGAGCCGCCTGAGGTCGAGCTCGAGGCGACCTTCACCGTGTCCGATCGCGAGGTGCTGCAGCACCGCGACTTCGAGCAGATGACGCAGGCCGAGATCGACGCGGCGCTGCGCGCGATCGCCCGCATGCGCCTGCCGGTGCCGGAACGCAAGACCCGCCGCCATCAGCCCGCGCGGCGCGGTCCGCGGGTCGACTTCCGCGCATCGCTGCGCCGGGCGCTGCGGCCCGAGGGCCTGATCGAGCTGCGCAAGCGCATGCCGCGCCGCCGCCCGCCGCCGCTGGTGATCCTGTGCGACATCTCCGGCTCGATGGCCCGCTACACGCGGATGTTCCTGCATTTCATGCACGCGATTACCAACGATCGCGACAGGGTCTTTTGCTTCACCTTCGGCACCCGTCTCAACAACGTGACGCGGGCCCTGCGTTATCGCGACGTGGACATAGCGCTGGCAAAAGCCTCGCAGCAGGTGGAAGATTGGTCCGGCGGCACGCGCATCGGCCAGGCGCTGCACGAGTTCAACAACAAGTGGTCGCGGAGGGTGTTGGGGCAGGGCGCTGTCG
>DASXQC010000142.1:0-2415 GCA_036493235.1 Reyranella sp. | reverse complement strand
GTCGTGCTGCGCTACATGCAGGTGCTGAAGATGCCGTACGACAAGATCAACGTGAACGGCGGCGCGATCGCCATGGGCCATCCGCTGGGCGCCACCGGGGCGATGATCCTGGGCACGCTGCTCGACGAGATGGAGCGGCGCGACCTCGCCACCGGCCTCGCCACGCTGTGCGTCGGCGCCGGCATGGGCACCGCCACCATCATCGAGCGCGTGTAAGGAGCGTCGACCATGATCAACTACAACCTCGACGCCGACGGCATCGCCACCATCACCTGGGACATGCCGGGCCGCACGATGAACGTGCTGAACGAGGGCTCGATCTCGGCCTATGCCGAGGCGCTGCAGAAGGCGCTCAAGGACGAGAAGGTGAAGGGCATCATCCTCACCTCCGGAAAGGACAGCTTCATCGCCGGCGCCGACCTCGACATGCTGCTCAACGCCGACACCTCGGATGCGGCCAAGCTCACCGACCAGTTCAGCCAGCTGCAGAAGCTGTTCCGCAGCCAGGAGACGGGCGGCAAGCCGATGGTCGCGGCGATCAACGGCACCGCGCTGGGCGGCGGCTTCGAGATCTGCCTCGCCAGCCACTATCGCATCGCCGCGGCCAACCCGAAGACCCGCGTCGGCCAGCCGGAAGTGAAGCTCGGCCTGCTGCCGGGCGCCGGCGGCACGCAGCGCATCCCGCGCCTGATCGGCGTGATGAACGCCGCACCCATCCTGCTCGAGGGCAAGGACCAGACGGTCGACCAGGCCAAGGGCCTCGGGCTGATCCACGAGGTCGTGCCGGCGAACGAGCTGCTGGCGCGCGCCAAGGCGTGGCTGATGGCGGAGAACAAGGAGACCGTCGTGCCGGCCTATGCCGGAAAGTCCGGAAAGCCGATCGACAGCCGCGCGGTGCAGCCGTGGGATCGTCCCGGCTTCAAGACCCCGGGCTTCCCCGGCGGCCAGGTGTGGAGCCCGGTCGGCGTGCAGACCTTCATCGGCGGCAACGCGATGATCGCGGCCAAGACCAGCGGCGTGTACCCCGCACCCAAGGCGATCATGAGTTGCGTCTACGAGGGCCTGCAGCTGCCGTTCGACACGGCGCTCAAGGTCGAGACGCGCTATTTCGTGTCGCTGCTGCGCGGGCCGGTCGCCCGCAGCATGATCCGCACGCTGTTCTTCGGCCTGCAGGAGGCGAACAAGCTCGCGCGCCGGCCCAAGGGTGTGGCGAAGCAGGAGTACAAGAAGATCGGCGTGCTGGGCGCGGGCCTGATGGGCGCGGGCATCGCCACGGTGTCGGTGCAGGCGGGCCTCGATATCGTGCTGGTCGATCGCGACCAGGCGGCGGCCGACAAGGGCAAGGCGCACATCGCCGACGAGCTCGGAAAGCTCGCGAAGCGCGGCCGGCTGACGCCGGACAAGGTCGAGGCGCTGCTGGCCAAGGTCACGGCCACGCCGGACTTCGGCGCACTCAAGGGCGTCGATCTCGTGATCGAGGCGGTGTTCGAGAACCGCGACGTCAAGGCCGAGGCGACCAAGAAGGCCGAAGCCGTCCTCGCGCCGACAACGGTGTTCGCGTCGAACACCTCGACGCTGCCGATCACCGGCCTGGCCGAAGCGTCGGCGCGGCCGGATCACTTCATCGGCCTGCACTTCTTCTCGCCGGTCGAGAAGATGCCGCTGGTCGAGATCATCGTCGGCAAGAAGACCTCGCCCGAGACTCTCGCGCGGGCGATGGACTTCGTGCAGAAGATCCGCAAGACGCCGATCGTCGTGAACGACAGCCGCGGCTTCTTCACCTCCCGCGTCTGCGGCGCCTTCATCACCGAGGGCCATCGCCTGCTGAAGGAGGGCGTGCCGGCGCCGATGATCGAGAACTGCGCCAAGTTCGCCGGCATGCCGGTCGGCCCGCTGTCGCTCAACGACGAGGTTGCGATCGACCTGTCGTGGAAGATCGCCGACCAGACAAGGCGCGACGCCGAGGCGGCGGGCGAGAAGTACGAGGGCTCGGGCGCCGACGACGTGCTGGAGCTGATGGTCAAGAAGCTCGAGCGCTTCGGCCGCAAGAACGGCAAGGGCTTCTACGAGTACCCGGCCGACGGCAAGAAGCGGCTGTGGCCCGATCTTGGCAAGCACTTCCCGGCCGATCCGCGCTGGCTCTACGGCGAGGGCGAGGAGAAGCAGGCGAAGGAGACCGAGATCAAGAAGCGTCTCCTGTACGTCCAGGCGGTCGACACCGCGCGCTGCCTCGAGGCCAACGTGCTGACCGACCCGCAGGACGGCGACGTCGGTTCGATCATGGGCCTGGGCTTCGCGCCGCAGACCGGCGGGGCGATCAGCCTGATCGACCAGGTCGGCGTGAAGCAGTTCGTCGCCGAATGCGACGACTTCGCTGCGAAGTACGGCAAGCAGTTCGAGGTGCCCAAGCTTCTG
>DASXQC010000141.1:0-4965 GCA_036493235.1 Reyranella sp. | reverse complement strand
TGCACGATCGCGTCGTGATTCGACGCGTTGACGAGGCCGGAACGAGCAAAGGCGGCATCATCATCCCCGACACGGCGAAAGAAAAGCCGATGGAAGGCGAGATCGTCGCCGTCGGGCCCGGCGCCCGCGACGACAAGGGCGCGCTGGTGCCGCTCGGCGTCAAGACGGGCGACCGCATCCTGTTCGGCAAGTGGTCCGGCAGCGAGATCAAGCTCGACGGCCAGGAGCTGCTGATCATGACCGAGGGCGATGTCCTGGGCGTCATCGAGCCCACCGCCGCCGCCACCAAGAAAGCCGCCTAACCAGAACCGCTCGACAAGAGCAAAAGGAACACCACCATGGCTGCAAAAGAAGTCCGATTCGGCGCAGACGCGCGCACCCGCCTGATCCGTGGCGTCGATATCCTGGCCGACGCGGTCAAGGTGACGCTCGGTCCCAAGGGTCGCAACGTCGTGCTCGACAAGTCCTATGGCGCCCCGCGCATCACCAAGGACGGTGTGACGGTCGCCAAGGAGATTGAGCTTTCGGACAAGTTCGAGAACATGGGCGCCCAGCTTGTGCGCGAAGCCGCAACCCGGACCTCCGACACCGCCGGCGACGGCACCACCACGGCAACCGTGCTCGCCCAGGCGATCGTGCGCGAAGGCGCCAAGTCGGTCGCGGCCGGCATGAACCCGATGGATCTCAAGCGCGGCATCGACATGGCGGGCGAGCTGGTGATGGAAGAGCTCAAGGCGCGGTCCCGCAAGGTCTCGACCGGCGCGGAGATCGCCCAGGTCGGCACGGTGTCGGCCAACGGCGACAAGGCGATCGGCGACATGCTGGCCAAGGCGATGGACAAGGTCGGCAAGGAGGGCGTCATCACGATCGAGGAGGCAAAGAGCTTCGAGACCGAGCTCGAGGTGGTCGAAGGCATGCAGTTCGACCGGGGCTACCTCTCGCCCTACTTCATCACCAACGCCGAGAAGATGATCTGCGAGCTCGAGAATCCGTACGTCCTGATCCACGAGAAGAAGCTGTCGGGCCTGCAGACCCTGCTGCCCCTGCTCGAGGCGGTCGCACAATCGAACCGGCCGTTGCTCATCATCGCCGAGGAGATCGAGGGCGAGGCGCTCGCGACCCTGGTCGTGAACAAGCTGCGCGGCGGCCTCAAGGTCTCGGCCGTCAAGGCGCCCGGCTTCGGCGATCGCCGCAAGGCGATGCTCGAGGACCTGGCAGTGCTGACCGCCGGCCAGCTGATCAGCGAGGAGCTCGGCATCAAGCTCGAGAACGTCACGCTCGACATGCTGGGCAACTGCAAGCGGGTGCGGGTCGACAAGGAGAACACGACGATCGTCGGCGGCAGTGGCAAGAAGAAGGACATCGACGGCCGCGTCGCGCAGATCAAGGCGCAGATCGAGGAAACGACCTCGGACTATGACCGCGAGAAGCTGCAGGAGCGGCTGGCCAAGCTGGCCGGCGGCGTGGCGATCATCAAGGTCGGCGGCGCCACCGAGATCGAGGTCAAGGAGAAGAAGGACCGCGTCGAGGACGCCATGCACGCGACCCAGGCCGCGATCGAGGAAGGCGTGGTGCCCGGCGGCGGCGCTGCCCTGCTCTACGCCGCGCGCGTGCTCGACGGAAAGCGCGGCGCCAACCACGACCAGCAGGTCGGCATCGACATCGTCCGCCGCGCGCTGCAGTCGCCGGTCCGGCAGATCGCCGAGAATGCCGGCTTCGACGGCGCAGTCGTCGCCGGCCGCATGCTCGACCAGAAGGACGTGAACCTGGGCTTCAACGCCCAGAAGGCGGAATATGTCGACATGATCAAGGCCGGCATCATCGACCCGACCAAAGTCGTGCGCACCGCCCTCCAGGGCGCAGTGTCGGTCGCCGGCCTCCTCATCACCACCGAGGCGATGGTAAGCGACGCGCCGGAGAAGCCCGCCGAAGCCGCTTAAAGAGTCATTAGCGCTTTCCTCCCCATTCATATGGGGAGGTGGCGCGGCAACCCGCGACGGAGGGGTCATGAGCAACACGACCAGTGCTCATGACCCCTCCGTCGGCGTATGACGCCGACACCTCCCCATTTGAATGGGGAGGAAAGTTAGCGTCAGTCGGCGGCGAGCGGGCGACCAGTCGCTTCCTGGTAGCGCTGCTCGCGCATGGCACGGCGCGGATCGCCCATGTCGGCGTCCTCCCACTCCGGTACCCAGCCGTCGCGGCCCTGCACGTAGTTGCGGTTGGACTGGCGCGGATTGCGGTTCACCAGCGGCCGCGCATAGAGCGGATGGGTGATGCTGCGAATCTCGTGCTCGATCTCGAACAGCTTCTTGCCGGTCGCCGGATCGACGAGGTCGTTGAAGCGATACTGGTACTGGTTGCTCTCCTCGGTGAGGATCTTGCGCTCGACCAGCTCGTGATGCGGCTTGGAGAAGTTCGCGACATAAACCTGGATGTGATGGCCGTCGTAAGGCGCAATCGGCTTGTCGGTCTCGCGGAACACCAGCTCCTGGCCATAGCCGACCGAGACGTGCGCGGCGTGGCCCTTCACCGACGTCACGGTGCCGAGGATCTTGTCGTAGAAGTCGGCAATGCCCTTGGCGGTCTTCTGCGGCACGTCGAACTCGACATAGGGCATGCCGAGCACCATGCCCGAGAACTTGTTCGACGGCTCATAGACCACGTACTCGTTGCCCCACGGGCAGATCGCCGTGACGTGGTCCTTGTGTTCCTTGAAGGAGAACTGGGTGCCCTCGAGAGGCTTCTTCATGTTCTCGAGCCGCTTCAGCAGCAGGTCGCGGCCCGGGATCACCAACGCCGTACGGCCGCGCAGCCTCTGCGCCTTGCCGGTCGGCAGGTGGAACTGGCTCTTGCCGACATTGACCCACATGTTGTCGACGCTGGTCATCAGGTAAGGGTCGCGGGTCAGCCCCAGTCCGCTGATGTAGAACAGCGTTGCCAGCCCCTGGTCGGGCACCAGGAGGTTGACATGCTCCAGGCCCACGATGTTTCCGAGGTCCTCCGCACTGCGGTCATACTGCTTGGCCATGACTTGCCTCCGTTCGATCTGGCGGACATTCTAGCGCGTTTCCCGCCGTTGGGTGGAGGGATCGCGCGATGATCACCAAATTCGACAGCTCCTACGTCGGCACCGTCGACATGGAAAATCTCGGCTATCTCGGGACGCCGATCAACGAGCGCTGGTACTCGAACGAACAGCTGGCTGGTGCACTGCACAAGGCGGTGGCCTACGCCCAGAAGATGGACGGGCTGGGCTACGACACCTTCTGGATGGCGGAACATCATTTCCAGCCGGAAGGCACCGAGTGCATCCCCAACTTGCTGATGCTGGCGATGCACCTGGTCAACCAGACCAAGAACCTCAAGATCGGCTGCGGCTTCAACGTGGTGCCGATGTGGCATCCGCTGCGGCTGGCCGAGGACTATGCGGTTGCAGACATACTGAGCAACGGGCGGGTGATCTTCGGCGTGGCGCGCGGCTACCACACGCGCGAGGTCGAGACCTTCGGCTCGCCGCTTACCGACCAGGACGCCAACCGCGAGATGTTCGAGGAAGGCGTCGACCTGATCTTCAAGTCGTTCAACGAGGAACGCTTCGCCCACAAGGGCAGGTTCTACACCTGCCCGCCTGAGGTGCCGTACCGCGGCTACACGCTGAAGGAGATCAGCCTGGTGCCGCGGCCGCAGCGCCTGCCGGTCGAATGCTGGCAGCCGATCCAGTCGGGCTCACCCCGCGGCTTCGACTTCATGGCCAAGCACGGCATCAGCGGCGTGATCGGCGGCGGCTCGGCCGAGGGTGGCGCGGTCGACCGGCACATGACCGGGTTCCGTGAGGCCTATGCGCGCCGCGGCATCAATATTCAACCCGGCGAGAAGCTGGCGCTAGGCTACCAGTTCCGCATCGCCGAAAGCCGCGAGGCGGCGATGCGCGCCGCCGCGACGGCCTATGAAGAAAACATGAAGATGTTCGGCGAGCTGCGGCTCGTGCGCGCCATCACCGAGGAGCAGATGGCGGCGATGCGCAACCCGGCTTTGGTGCCCAACACCAAGCTGCCACGGATCGAGGATGCAGTGAAGGCCGGCGGCTTCCTGGCCGGCACGCCGGCCGATATCATCGAACAGCTCAAGGCGGTCGAGAAGCGCTATCCGGGGCTCGAGCGCGTGATCTGCACCATGCCGCTCGGCACGCCGCTTTCCGTCACGCTCGAACAGATCGAGCGGTTCGCCAACGAAGTGATGCCCGCGTTCAAGCAGATGAAGGCCGCGGCCGACTAAGGAGAGAGAACGATGATCTACGAAGTGCGCACCTACACCCTCAAGCCGGGCACCGTGCCGCAGGCCGAGCAGGCCTTCGCCGACAAGATCGCCGAACGGGTCAAGTACTCGCCGCTGGCGGGTTTCTGGCGCAGCGAGGTCGGCCCGCTGAACCAGATCATCCATATCTGGCCGTACAAGGACACCGCCGAGCGCGCCAAGATCCGCGCCGAGGTCGTCGAGAAGAAGGTCTGGCCGCCGGCGATCTCCGACTTCGTGGTCAACATGGAGAGCAAGATCATGGTCGGCGCGCCGTTCTCGCCCAACTTCGCGCCGGGCGAGCATGGCGGCATCTACGAGTTCCGCACCTACACCTACGCGACGGCCATGATCCCCAAGGTGATGGACGTCTGGTCCAAGCACGTGAAGGCGCGCGCGGCCCTGTCGCCGCTGATCTTCGCGGGCTATCCCGACATCGGCACGCTCAACCAGTGGGTCCATGTCTGGGCCTACAAGAACATGGGCGAGCGCGAGCGCATCCGCGGCGAGGCCGTCGCCAAGGGCATCTGGCCGCCGCCGCGCGATCCCAGCATCGTGATGCTGCGCCAGGAGACGATGCTCGCCATCCCGGCCAAGTTCTCACCGCTCAAGTAACCCCAAAGATAGCCAGGAGGCGACGATGGCGATCACGATCCGGCAGGTCGGGCC
>DASXQC010000140.1:0-30210 GCA_036493235.1 Reyranella sp. | reverse complement strand
GCCGTTCACACCGACGACCTCGGCTGTCGCGCGCACATCGTGGCCGGCCGGCGTGGCGGCGAGGTGCTTCACGTCCACGGCGATGCCGACGGCGCTTTCGCCGGCGTCCAGGAACGGCTTGATGGCGTTGAGCGCGGCGTTTTCCATGACCAGGATCATCACGGGCGTCGCGAGCACCGGCGGCAGGCTCGAGTCCTTGAACCGATTGGCGAGGTGCTCGGGCTGGACGTGCAACGTCGCCGTTCCTGTGGTTCCCAGCGGAATCTGCTTCATGTGTTCGTCTCGGGCATCGAAGCGTCTACACTACGTCGACCTTTGCAGGAGAGGAACCACCGTGGTCAGCAGCAATTCCTTCAAGTTCGTCATGCTGCCGCCGCAGACCGACACGACCCGCGGCTGGGCCAGGCGCCTGGCCGAAGCGGTGCCGGAGGCTCGCGTGGTCGTCGCCGAGGATGCGGCCACGGCCGCGCGCGAGATCGTCGATGCGGAAGCCGCGTTCGGCGCGCTCGGCAAGGAGCTCCTGTCGAAGGCCAAGAAGCTGCGCTGGCTGCAGGCGCCGTTTGCCGCGCCGCCGGCCGGCTACTACTACCCCGAGCTGGTCAGCCATCCCGTGGGCGTGACGAACTTCCGCGAGATCTACAACGATCACATCGGCGCGCACATCCTGGCGTTCGTGCTGGCCTTTGCCCGCGGGCTGCACGTGTTCATTCCCCAGCAGCTGCGCCGCGAGTGGAAGAAGAGCCCGCGGGAAGCCGGCGATGTCATGCACTTGCCCGAAACCACGGCGCTGATCGTCGGCCTGGGCGGCATCGGCGCCGAGGCAGCACGCCTGCTCGCAGCGTTCGGCGTGACGGTGCTGGCGACCGATGCTCGCCGCACGACGGCCTCCGAGGGGGTGGCCGAACTGCATCCGGCCGAGGCGCTGGACGACCTGCTGCCGCGCGCGGATTTCGTGATCCTGACGGTGCCGCATACGCCAGCGACCGAAGGTTTCTTCAATCGCGCCCGCTTCCAGCGCATGAAGCGGACGGCGTTCTTCATCAACATCGGCCGCGGCATGACCACCAAGCTGGACGATCTGGCCGCCGCGCTGCAGGCCGGCGAGATCGCGGGCGCGGCCCTCGACGTCTATGAGCTGGAGCCGCTGCCGACGGCGCATCCGCTCTGGACAATGCCCAACGTGCTGCTGACCCCGCACATGGCCGGGCATGGACCCTACCTCGACGACCGCCGGTTCGAGATCATCGCCGACAACTGCCGCGCCTTCGCGGCCGGGCAATCGCTGCGCAATCCGGTCGACAAGTCGTCCTGGTTCTGACAGCGGCGGGAACTCGGTCTCGCGCCGGCAACTCGGCACCAGAAAGCTCGTTATAGCTGGGCCGCTTCGGCACGAGACACACTTTTTGATAAGGATGCGCGACCACGATGTTTGCGGGTCTTTGCTGCCATAGGCTCCGCGCCTTGAGGCGCTTCCTGGGCATCTCCGTCTGTGTGCTCGCGGCGGCATGCTCGAACCCGTCCTATGAAGCCCAGGCGATACAGGCGTCGGACGGCGGCGACCAGAAGACCGCGATCAGGATGGCAGCGAAGGAAGTCGCGAGATTTTCCACGCCCGACCAATGTTCTCCCACGAAGAGCATCAACTGCGGCACGCTCGCGCTCGCGTACAGCAGCCTCGCTGAATATCAGATCTTGGGCGGGGACAGGGCGGCCGGGGAAAGCAGCTTCAGCAGCGCCAAGACGGCGCTCGGCTTGACGGATCGCCGGGACAGGGCCAGTGCCACGGCCATGGTTTATGGCGATGTCTCCGAAGCCTTCTGGAAAGTCGGCGATCGAGCGCGCGCCGTCGCCGTCTTCAAGGAAGGCCGTTCAGCCGGCGGAGATAGCTATCTCTTTCTCGTTTCTGCTGCCAAGGTAGCCGACCACGGTGCAGCAAAAGCCCCTTAGACCGTGAGGAAGCGAGCCCTGATCGTTTCTTCCTCGGCCCGGAAGACGGCCGGACTGGCGCGATAGACCATTCGCCCCTTGACCATGATGTGCAACTCGTCGGCGACAGCCTCGGCGAGCTTCATGTTCTGCTCGATCAGCAGGATCGTGACGCCTTCATCGCGCAGCAGGCGGATGACGCGGGCAAGCTCGCGCACGACCAGCGGCGCCAGCCCCTGGCTCGGCTCGTCGAGCAGCATCACCTTGGGATCGGACACGAGCGCCCGGGCGATCGCCAACATCTGCTGTTCGCCGCCCGAGAGCTGCGAGCCCCGGTTGGCGGCGCGCTCGCGCAGCGAAGGAAACAACTCGAGCAGCCGGGCGAGTGGCCAGGCGCGACCAGTCGCGCGCTCGCCGACCTTGATGTTCTCGATTACGGTGAGGTCGGGAAAAATCAGCCGTCCTTCGGGCACGTAGGCGACGCCCTCGCGCGCCACGCGGTGCGGCGACCAGCCGGTGATGTCGGTGCTGCCGACATGAACACGCCCGCCGCTCAGGCCGACCAGCCCCATGATGGTCTTCACCATGGTCGTCTTGCCGACACCGTTGCGGCCGAGCACGGCGCTGATGCGGCCCGGGGGCATGTCGAGATCGACGCCTTGCAGCACGTGGCTGGCGCCATAATGCGTGTTCATGCCCTCGATCCTGAGCATCAGTCGAAGCCTCCGAGGTAGGCTTCCTGCACGCGCGGATCGGCCTTCACCTCGTCGGGCGCGCCGTCGGCGATCACCGCGCCGCGATGCAGCACCGTGATCCTGTGGGCGAGGCGGAACACGACTTCCATGTCATGCTCGACCAGGAGAACCGTCATCTGGGTGGCCTGCAGGAACCGCGCGAGCGTATCGACCGCCTGGTTCGTCTCCTCGACCGAAAGCCCCTGCGTCGGCTCGTCGAGCAGCAGCACCTGCGGCTGCTGCGCCATCGCCATGGCGACTTCGAGCAGGCGCTGGTCGCCGTGCGACAGCAGGCCGGCGGGGCGGTCGGCAATGCCCGAGAGGCCAAGCTGCTCGAGCGCGGCGTCGGCGAGCGCTTGGGCCTCCTTGAAGATCCTGCCGCCGCCGAACGGCTGCCAGCGCCGCGCATGGCGGGCCTGGGCGGCCAGCCGTGCATTGTCGCGAGCCGACATCTCGGGGAAGAGCGCCGTTATCTGGAAGGTGCGCGAAATGCCCCGCCGGCAGACCTCATGGCTCGGCAGGCCGGCGATGGCCTGGCCGGCGAACCGGATCCGGCCCGCGGTCGGCTTGACCGTGCCGGTGATCACGTTGAACAGCGTGGTCTTGCCGGCGCCGTTGGGACCGATCACGGCGCGAACCTCGCCGGCCTCGACCTCCATCGCGACCTGATCGAGGGCAACCAGGGCGCCGTATCGCCGGGAGACGCCGTCGAGCTCGAGCAACGGCACGGTCAAGGGCTCTGCCCGGCGCGCCGCAGCCGCGTCGCCAAGCCCCAGATCCCCTCGGGCGCAAACAGGACGAAGGCGATGAAGATCAGGCCGAAGTAGAGCGCCCACGCCTCTGTCCAGGCGCTGAGCTGGTGCTCCATCAGCATGAAGAAGGCGGCGCCCAGCACCGGGCCGATCAGCGTCCCGGCGCCGCCGACGATCACCATGATGAGCACCTGGCCCGACAGGAGCCAGAACAACAGCTCGGTGTTGGCGAAACCGGCGAACGGCGCATAGAGCGCACCGGCGAGGCCGCCGAGGCCGTAGGAGATCGCGACCACGGCGATCTTGTAGAGACGGGTGTTGTAGCCCAGCGCCGTGGTCTTGGCTTCGTTCTCGCGAATGCCGCGCAGCACCGCGCCGAACGGCGAGCGCACCAAAGCCGAGCACACGAGGAACCCGCCGACCAGGCAGGCGAGCGCCAGATAATAGAAGCCGGCCTTGCTCGACAGCGCGGCAAAGCCGAGCGGGCCGATCGTGCGCGGAATTCCCGCCAGCCCGTCCGAGCCGCCCGTCACCGACGTCCATTTGAAGGAGATGGCGTAGAGCAGCTGGGCGAAGGCCAAGGTCAGCATCGAGAACGAGACGCCGGTCGCCAGCGTGCACATCCAGCCGACGCCGATCGCCATGATTCCGGTCAGCAAGCCGGCCGCGAAGACCGCGAACAGCAATGGCATGCCGGTGTGCAGCAGTAGCCAGCCGCTCGCATAGGCGCCGAAGCCGTAGGCGGCGGCGTGGCCGAACGAGACCAGCCGTGTGTAGCCAAACATGAGATCGAGGCTCATGGCGAACAATCCGAGGATCACCGCCTCGGTGAGCAGCGTCATGGCGAACGGCGGCAGGCCGAGCGGCGCCAGCACCAGCGCCGCGGCGACGACGATCCAGACCAGCCGGGTCGCGCCCTTCATCCTCTCATGCCTCCTTGCCGAGCAGGCCGCCCGGACGGATGACGAGGACGGCCAGCATCACCAGGTACATGAAGGCCATCGCGAAATCGGGCGCGTAGTAGTTCCCGAACACCTGGACGAAGCCGATCAGCAGCGCGCCGATCAGCGAGCCCAGGAAGCTGCCCATGCCGCCGATGATGACGATCACGAAGGCGTCGATGATGACGGTCGCCGCCATGCCGTTGGACGCGGTGACCAGCGGCGCCGCCAGCACGCCGCCGAGGGCTGCAAGCCCGCAGCCGATTCCGAACACGCAGGAGCGGATGAGCTTGATGTCGACGCCCAGCGCATTGGCCATCTCGGCGTTCTGCGAGGTGGCGCGGATCAGCAGCCCGAGCCTCGACCGCTCGAGGAATTGCCAGATCGCCACGGCGACCACGATGCCGGTGGCGGCGAGGAAGAGGCGGTAGACCGGGAACGGCTCGTCGAGCAGGAAGATCACGCTGGAGAGCATGGGCGGGGCGGCGACCTTGAGCGCATCGGAGCCCCAGATCAGCCGTACGGCCTCGCCGACGACCAGCGCGAGGCCGAACGTCACCATCAGGAAGGCGTGCGCATCCCGCCGGTAGAGCCGGCGCAGGATCGAGAACTCGAACGCCATTCCGAACAGCCCGACGATCACCGGCGCGGCCGCCAGGGCGACCCAGAAGTTGCCGGACCAATGGGCGAGCGAGTAGCCGACGAACGCGCCCAGCATGTAGAGCGCCCCGTGGGCGAAATTCACGATACGCATCAGGCCGAAGATCAGCGTCAGGCCGACGCCGAGAAAGAACAGCAGCGCCGACTGCGACAGCGCGTTGACGAACTGCGTCAGCAGAAGGGCGAATGTGCTCACGATTGATTGTCACCCCGAGCGAAGCGAGGGGCCTTTGAGGCTACAGGAAGGGTCCCTCGCTTCGCTCGGGATGACACCGGAGCTTAATCCTTGAAGGTCATGGTGTTGCAGGTCGGCGTCGTGCTGTCGCCGGGGAAGGTGGCAATCACTTCCGGCACCGGCGTGTCGGAGCCCGGCTTCTTGACCACCTCGACCATGAAGCCCTGCTGCACTCCCTGGTGATCGCACTTGCGGATGTGCACCTTGCCCTTGACGCTCTCGATCTCGATGTCCTCCAGCGCGGTGCGCAGCTTGGCCGCCTCGATGCCGCCCGCCTTGACGATGCCGGCCTCGAACACCTTCATGCACTGCCATTGCTCGCCCTCGAAGGTATCGGGCACGGTGCCGTGCTCCTTCTTCCACAGGGCGACAAACTCGGCGTTCAACGGGTTGTCGTAGGTGAAGCTGTAGCGCGAGGAGCCGACCAGCCCGACCGCCGCATCGCCCACCGCGCGGATGCTGGCGAGATCGACGACCTCGGTCAGCAGTTTCACCTTCTCGGGAAGGCGGTACTGCTGCGCCTGGGACAGGAAGGCGTTGTTGTCATCGCCCTGCAGGACCAGAAACACGGCGTCGGCGCCGGACTGGCGGATCTTGGTGATGTAGGGCGAATAATCCTTGGTGCCGGTCGGCGCGAAGACCTTGCCGATGAACTCCTTCTTGGACTTCGTCGTCTCCTCCTCGAAGACCTGCACGCTGTTGTGGCCCCAGGCGTAGTCGAGGCCCAGCGCATAGAACTTCTGCAGCTTGGCGGTGCGCAGATAGAGCGACACGGCGCGCGTGCCCATCGGGCCGGAGATGTTGGCGCGAAAGAAGTTCGGCACCAGGCTCTCGGCGGTCAACCGGCCGTCGCCGTTGTCGGACGAGATGAAGATCGAATCCCATTCGGCGAGCTTCGGCACCACCGCCAGGGCCTCCGATGACAGCGTGATGCCGGTCAGCAGGCGGCAGTCCCGGCGCTCCACCATCTCCTGCGCCTTGCGCACGCAGTTGGCGGGATTGCCGGCGGTGTCCTCGATGAGCAATTCGATCTGCCGTC
Source organism: Reyranella sp. (assembly GCA_036493235.1). Lineage (GTDB taxonomy): Bacteria > Pseudomonadota > Alphaproteobacteria > Reyranellales > Reyranellaceae > Reyranella. Next base: position 23,923 of record DASXQC010000140.1, on the reverse strand, counting down.
CCAAGATGCCGCCCTTGGCGTTCTGTACCTTGGCCCAGAGCTCGGCGCCGCGCTTCTGCTGCTGGCCCACCGAGCCGAGCGCGCCGGTCAGGGCCATCGGTAGACCGATCTTGATCGGGCCAGTGTCGGCCCGCGCACTGCGCAGGATGGCGGGTGATGCAACGGTGGCGGTCGCCGCGAGGCCAACCTTGAGCATTGCCCGTCGTGACGGGCGGAATTGTCCGGACATGTGCTGCCTCCCTGTGGCACGGCGGTTCACCGCCGGCCGATTGTTCTTCATGCAAATGGCCCGACGAGAGCGGACCGAACGCTACTCCGCGGCCTGGGCCTGCTTGGGCGCCTCGACGATCCTTGTCTTGAAGTCCGCCGGCGCCACGATCTCAAGCACCTCGAAATCCTCCGAGCACGCGATCTCACGATGCGGGATGCCGGGAATCTGGTTGATGCAATCGCCCTTGCGGATCGTCCGCTGGCCTTGCCCGGCATACTCGAACGTCGCCCAGCCGTTCAGGACGTAGACCATCTGGAAGGTGCAGTCGTGGACGTGCCAGTGCTGCACGTCGTCCTTCATCTTCTTGCCGTTGTGCCGGATGAGGTGGGCGACGTAGTCGCCCTTGGTCCCGCCCTTGATGCCGAGATCGCGGTACTCGAAAATCTCCCGTAAGCCGGGCGTCCACGCGGCATCCGCCGCGACATCGTGGCTGAACGTCCAGTCCTCGGTTTTGGCCATGACTTCTCCCGCGCAGGTCGCGTGCGATATTATTCATGCCGCCGTGTCTGGTTGTCGAGAGCGCGCGCGATGCGCGCGCCGCATGGCGGCTTACAGAACGCCGGCGAAGTGCGCCGCGCCGCCATCGATCGTCACGACCGTTCCGGCGATATGCGAGGCCCGCTCGGACGCGAGGAACGCCACGAGGTCGGCGCACTGCTCGGGCGTACCGACCGGCGGACTGGTCGGGATCAGTTCCTGCCAGCGCGAGGCGTCGCCGAATTTGGTCTGGGCGCTCGCACGCAGCATCGTCTCCATGCGCTCCGTGGCGATGAGGCCGGGATTGCAGGCAACGATGCGGATGCGGTCGACCAGGCTGGTGCCGCCCATCCCGCGGGTGAAGGCCATCAGCGAGGCGTTGCCGGCGCTGCCGGCGATATAGCCCCAGGTCGGCCGTTCGCCGGCGGCGCCGAGCACGTTGACGATGACGCCGCCACCGCGCGCCTTCATCGTCGGATAGACCGCGCGGCACAGATTGATGTAGCCGAACACCTTCAGGTCCCAGGCCTGGCGCCAGCGCGGCTCGTCGATGGCCTGCAGGTCGCCGGCCGGAATGGCGCCGGCATTGTTCACCAGAATGTCGATGTCGGAGCAGGCCGCCGCCAGCGATCGCACGGTGTCGCCGTTGCTGAGGTCGACGGCGTGGATCGTCACCGAAACATTGTGTCGAGCCTGGATGCTTTCCTTGGCGCGTTCGAGGTCCGCCTTGGTCCGTGATGCGAGATGCAGGTGGCAACCTTCCTCGGCGAGTTGCCGGGCGCAGGCCAGGCCGATCCCCTTGGAGGCACCGGTGACGAGGGCGACTTTGCCGCCTAGCTTCAGATCCATGCGAACCTTCTTGTGTTGTCGTCCGCGCCCACGCCCGGGCGTTTCGGGACGTACATATTACGAGCAAAGATCGAGAGAGGAACCTGCCTGGCGCGAAGCTGCTTTTCATCGAATCGCCGTTGGCGGGAGTCCACAAGAGTCCACTCGGGTGTGGACCGGTTGGATGCCGATGGCACAAGGGTTTCGGGCTAGGAGTCCACGAGTCCCGCCACTTTCCCTCCTGAAAAAACACCTCATTCAGGAGGCGCGGGCTGAAATGCCGATGCCATCGGGATTTCAGGCCCAACAGCGACAGCAGGCGAAGCGCGATCATCATCATGCGCGCGACACTGCATGATCACGCGCCGAACACCTATTAAGGGCAATGGCCGGGGGAAAAGGCGCTGTTTGCGAGCCTCGTATCGCCGGCCATTGCCCATGATGAGCTCGCTGCGAGCGCCAGAGTCGTGGCCTTTGACGTTCCGGAGCGAGATTTCCCAGGGAATCGCTCGCCGCCGCGTTGGAAATTTACGTGTCGACCAAAAAGAAATCTGCGCGCTTGGCCATGTGGCGCGCTCCCCGCGACGACCACGCACTCACCGCTGCCATCTAAAGCAACAGCGCTAGAGGAAGCCGATCGACAGCCAGGGGATCGCCGCGACGACGAGCAACGACACGACCAGCGCGCCGATATAGGGCCAGATCCGCCAGATCGCATCGTTGGGGTTGGTGCGCCCGATCGCGCAGGCGCCGAAGAACCCGACACCGAACGGCGGTGCGAACAGGCCGATCCCCATCGCCAGGATCACCACCATCGCGTAGTGCACCTCGTGCACGCCCATCGCCTTGGCGATCGGAAACAGCAGGGGGCCGAACAGCACGATGGCCGGCAGGCCCTCGAGGACGCTGCCGAGAACGATGAACGCGACGATCGTCACCGCGAGGAAACCCCAGCTGCCGCCGGGCACCGCCGCCATTGCCTGCACCAGCCACAGCGAGAAGCCCGATTGAGTCAGCGCCCAGGCCATGCCGGTTGCCGTGCCGATGATCATCATCACCGCGCCGGTCAGCGACACGGTCTCGGTCAGGATCGGGTAGATCCGCCGCCAATCGAACTGGCGGTAGACCAGGAGGCCGAGCAGCGCGGTGTAGACGACGCCGACCGTCGACACCTCGGTCGCGGTCGCGATGCCCTCGATGACCGTGTAGCGGATCACGAACGGCAGGCTGAGGCCGGGCAGGGCGATAGCGAGAGTCCGGCCGATCGTCGACAGCGAGGCCCGTTCGCTGCCACCCTTGTCTTCCGTGCGTGAGCGCCACCAGGCGACCGCGACCAGCGCCAACGCCGCGACCAAGGCCGGCAGCAGGCCGCCCGTGAACAGCGCCGCGATCGACAGGCCCGGCACCACCGAGCCGATCGTGATTAGCACGAGGCTCGGCGGGATTGTCTCCGACATCGCGCTCGACGTCGCGAGCAGCGACGACAATTCGCCCGGGTGGGCGCCGCGGCGCTGCATCTCGGGGAAGAGGATCGGTGCGACCGCGGCCATGTCGGCCGCCTTGGAGCCGGAAATGCCCGAGACGAGGTACATCGCGCCGAGCAGCACGTAGGACAGGCCGCCTTTGACGTGCCCGACGAGGGCTGCGAGGAAATTCACCATCACCCGCGCGATCCCGGTCATCTCCATCAACAGGCCGAGGAACACGAACATCGGCACCGCCAGCAGCAGCATGTTCGAGATGCCGTCGTCCATCCGGTTTATGACGATGGTCGCCGGCAGGCTGGTGGTCAGGCTGAGATACGAGAGCGTCGCGATGCCGAAAGTGAAGGCGATCGGCACGCCGATGCCGACGCACACCGCGACGAGGACGACGAAGAACACGATGAGGCTGCCGAAGCCCATCGCCACCAGGAGCGGCTTGGCCAGCCACAGTCCGCCCGCGACGATCCCGACCACGGCGAGCGCCGAAACGAAACCGCGCAGGGTGGTCGTCTCCATGAGGCGCAGCAGCGCCACCAGCGCGATCAGACCGGCGCCGACCAGCAGCGCCACCACCCGGTACCAGTCGGAAATCTCCAGGGTGATGAGCTCGGTCGAAGCCTGCACCTTGAGGTACGCGAGCGTCGGCACGAGGAGCTCGATGACGAAGACGATCACCACCAGCTCGGCCACCGTGGCGAGCCAGCTACGGGTCTTGGGCCCGACCCACTCGACGAACGTCGTCAGCCGCATGTGGCCGCCGCGCCGCACCGCCACCACCGCGCCGACCATCGCCAGCCACAGGAAGAGAAAGGTCGCCAGCTCGTCGGTCCACATGATCGGGCTATCGAAGACGTAGCGCGAGACCACCCCGGCGAACAGGATGCAGGTCTCGGCCAGCACCAGCAGGGCACCGACGAACTCGGCGATGCGGCCGATCAGGTAGTCGAGGACGGCGGCAGCGCGGCGCACGCCAACCCAGTAAGCGCCAATGGGTGCCGCTTCGGCTGCTCGCGGGGTCACGTCTCTGCCTCCGCGATCAGGCCAGTGGCCCGACGTATTTCTCCAGCAGCGCCCAGGCCTTGTCGCCGGACTTCTTCTTCATCTCGCCGTAGAAGCCGGCCTTCTTCAGGACGTCCTGGAAGGGCTTTATGTCGGGCGTATTGAACGTCAGGCCCTTGCCGGTCAGATTCTTGGTCTCGTCGGCGGTCATTTTCTGCCAGTCGTCGCGCTCGGTCATCGCCGCGGCGTTGAAGTTCTTGCTCGACAGGTCCTTCAGATCGTTCGGCAGCTTGTCCCAGTAGGAGTTGCCGAACGTGTAGTGGATGCAGGCCCACACGTGGTTGGTCATGCTGCAATATTTCTGCACTTCGTAGAGCTTGGCGGTATCGATCAGGATCAGCGGGTTTTCCTGGCCGTCGACCAGGCCGGTCTGCAGCGCACTGTAGACTTCACCGAAATTGATCGGCGTCGGCGACGCGCCCAGCGCCTTGAACAGCGAGATCAGGTAAGGCGCGACCGGCAGGCGGATTTTCACGCCCTTGAGGTCATCCGGCGATTTTATCGGTTTCGACTTCATCGTGATCTGGCGGAAGCCGTGATCTGGTGCCTTCTCGACACAGTGGAAGCCGATGCCCTTGGCGATGTCGCGCAGGTAATTGCCGAGGTCGCCGTCCATCGCTTCCCAGGCATGCTTGTAGCCGTCGAAGGCAAAGCCGACGCCGAAAATGCCACAGGCGACGTTCTTCGGGGCGAGCAGGTCGATCGGCAGGCAATACATCTCCAGGGCGCCGGCGATGGTCTGCGAGATCATTGCGGTGTCCTGGCCGAGGACGCTGTTGGTGTAGAAGGTGATGTCGAGCCGGCCCCCGCTCTCTTCCTTGATCTTGGCCGCTGCTTCGCGGCCGCGGATCACCATCGGATGGCCGTCGGGCAGCGCTGTGCCGCACTTATAGGTGAATTGCGCCGCATAGGCCGGCCAGTGCAGGATCGCTGGAGAAACAATTGCGCCGGCGGCGGCAATCGAAGCACGCGACAACAACTTGCGGCGAACGAGCCTCATCGACATTCCCTCCCAAGCCTTTTTCTTCCGATTGGCCTTGCAACGATTTCGTTGCGGCCTGTCGAACGCTTGCGGACGCGGACCAACGCTGAGCTACGCGCAGAGAGCGATGCGACCGCAATGCTAGTTCACGGGTCAGATCGTTTCCACGATGAAATCAAAGTGTGCGACTGCGTTTCCCCAAGCCGGGCCGCATTGCGATCGATCGTTGGATCAAGCCTCGAGGTGCAGGCTAGCCGCCGAGGCTGTCCGGTTCCGGCATCTGTCTGGCGACGTGCTCGCCATCGATGGTTCGCGGATGCTGTTGATGGAGGTAGGCCGCGAGAGTCTCGCGCGAGCCTACTGCTGCGAGCCTGATGGCCGCCTCGAACAGATCCCTTTGAACGGGCGTCGGCAGGTCACCCCACCGGGCGGCCACAGCCCGGCCAAGCGCCGTCATGATTTGCTCGTTATCCATTCGGTACCCCCTCGACGATGCCATCAACAAGGGCGGCTGCATCACCGGTCGGCGCGGTCACTCGGACCGGACCCTACCTTGCTTGCCTTGTCCGATATTCAATCACCCCGGACAGGAAAGGCAAGCCGAGTCGACGAATTCGTTAGAATCCGCCCCCGCCTGTCCCGTCGGACCGTCGCCAGGGCGGTTGTCGTCTTCAGTGTGTCAGGAGCCAGCGCCCGGCACTCAGAGCTAGCCGGCCGGGAATGTCGATTGGGCGCTTTCCGGAGAGAACAGCGACGATGTCGTCCCGGATTGCCGGAATTTTCCGATAATACTGGTGGCCCTCTATATCTTCGCCGTAGTCGAAGACCTCGCTGACGTCGATGGCGCTTACCTTGTCGCTGATTGCCGACATGTTGTCCGGGCCGTTGGTGCCGAGCCGTGGTCCATTGAATTTGGTCTTGGAACTCAGCGTGTTGAGCACCCAATCCTTTCGGGTGTGGTACACGGAGACCGCATTGCCCAATCGCGGCAACATCCCAAGTTTGTTGGGATCGTCGAAGGCGTCGTCATCCTCGTCCGCCGCGGCCAAAACGATCTGATCGAACGTTTTGCGCACCATGATGGGGTCGCGAACGGCCCGATCGACATACGTGAGCGAGCGGACTGGCGCCCCCAGTGCGGCGTCGGCCGGATCCGGCAACTTCAACCAGGCCTGCAGCCCGTTCCGCAGCACGTAGCATCCCATGCTGTGGCACAGGAGGTGGAGTTCCTGATTGCACCATTGGTCCCGACTCAAGTTATCGACGAAATCGTAAAGCATACGAAACGTCCGCCCGACAGCCGGCCCGGATGCCGCCGCCGTGCCGCGATCGTGCTCATAGTCGACATAGGGCAGCGGGACGTTGCCGAGCACGCTCCCTCGGGATGGCCAAGTTAAAACAAAGATGTCGGCCTTGAATCCGCCTGCGGCGAAGAAGGTCGAAATCCACCCGGCCCTTTCGATCGCGTCCTGGAAGGAGTTGCTAAAGCCATGAATGAAAACGATTGTTGGCCGACCGTTATCGGCCATCGACTGCCGCAGCGCGTCGAAATTGTGCGGCTCCCCAATAGTGGGGGAGCGCCGGGCGCCGGAGTCAGGACTTCAGGCGCCACAAAGAGGCTGCCTGGCATGAGATCATTGGTTCCCTTCAGCAGGTCCACGGCAACAACGGCCTGGCCGAACCGCACAGCGTATCCGCTGATTGGTCCCGGGTCGTTGGCGAAGCCGACAACCTGATCGCTGCCCTCGTTCATGACGGGCTGTCGATTGGTCCCGAAATAGACCGTGACCTGCTCAGGCATGTCTCTTCCCCCGCAATTCCCCCTCAAAGAACAGGCAAAAGTACCGCATCTCCAACCTTGACTCTATCGAAGGTTGAGAAATGGGTTGCGGGGGCTCGTGCCCTTTCCTAGGGTCTGCAGTGTGGGAAGGAGTTGGGTTTAGCGTTCTGGGACGGGTCAGGACGGAAGATTGACGGCCTGCATGACGCTTCGGCGTGCTGGGCCGGCAGGGGCTACGGACATGAGTGGTACTGCAAAGTGCAAGAGTTGCGGTACAAGCTTGGTCTCGGGCGCGCACTACTGCTTTGCCTGTGGTGCGGCGACGTCGGTTCCTTGTCCCAAGTGCGGAACGACGATCGGTCCGGAGGAGCTCTACTGCTCGCATTGCGGCGCTGCCGTCGCCTCGGCTCCGGCCTTGCCGGGTGCCGAGCGCCGTCAATTGACGGTGATGTTTTGCGATCTGGTCGGATCTACAGCGCTCTCGACCCGCCTCGATCCGGAAGAAATGCGCGAGGTCATACGGTCGTACCAGGAGGTCTGCGCCGCAATAGTGCCGGCCTACGACGGCTTCCTCGCCCGCTTCATCGGCGACGGTGTGCTCGTCTATTTTGGCTATCCGCGTGCGCACGAGGATGACGCCGAGCGCGCGGTGCGCGCCGGATTCGACATGGTGGCCGCGGTCGGCCGGCTGAGGACACCAAACAACGAGCCGCTTGCGGCACGCGTGGGCATTGCAACGGGGACCGTGGTCGTCGGCGACGTGATCGGCACCGGCGTCGCGCGGGAATGGGCCGTCATCGGGGAGGCGCCGAACCTCGCCGATCGCATCAAGGGTCTGGCCGAGCCCGGCGCAGTTGCAATTGCTTCCTCGACACGGCAGCTGCTCGGCCAGTTGTTCGAATTGCGCACCTTGGGGCGACATTCGCTCAAGGGATATGCCGAGCCGTTGGAAGCCTGGAGAGTCGTGGGCGAGGCCAACAGGGAGAGTCGTTTCGAGGCGGTCCGCTCCAGTCTCCTGACGGACTTCGTCGGCCGTGAGCGGGAACTGGAATTCTTGTTCGACCGCATGGAGCTTGCATGGCAGGGCAAAGGCCAGGCAGTCCTGATCACCGGCGAGGCCGGAATCGGCAAGTCGCGCCTCGCCGAGGTTTTCGCCCAATGCATTGCGGGCAAAGCGCATATCAGGCAGCGCTACCAATGCTCGCCCTATCACAGCGGGAGCGCGCTCTATCCATTGATGAGCCCGATCAGGCGGGCGGCGGGAATTGCGGCCGACGACCCACCCGAACGTTGCCTCGACAAGCTCGAGGCAATGCTGGGGCCGGAGACGTCCGGCGCCCTTGCCGTGCCGTTGTTCGCAGCGCTTCTTTCCATTCCACTGGGACAGCGCTATCCGCCGCTACATCTGAGCGCCGCTCAACAGCGTCGCCAAACGTTTACGACGCTCCTCGATCGGCTCGAGGTACAAGCCCGGCAGCAGCCGGTGCTGATTACCTTCGAAGACCTGCACTGGGCCGATCCTACGTCGCTCGAGTTTCTCGCTCTGGCGGCAAAACGCCTCGAGAAGCTTCCGGTGCTCGCGATCCTGACGTCGCGGACGGAGTTGGGCGAGGCACTGGGCGAAGCGCGGATCGACGCCCTGTCGCTCGCGCGGCTGGACCGACAGCAATCCCTGGCCGTGATTCGCAGTATCGCAGGCAAGGCGTTGTCGGATCGGCTCGTTTCCGCCATCGCCGAGAGAACCGATGGCGTGCCTCTCTTCATCGAGGAATCGACCAAGGCAATCCTCGAGGCCGGTCTCGTCGAGGGCTCGGCGCAAGAGCCGCAGGGATTGCATTTGCTCGCATCGCCCACGGTTCCGGTCTCTCTGCGCGATTCTCTCGTCGCGCGGCTCGATCGGCTATCGCCGGCCAAGGAAGTCGTGCAGATCGGCGCGATCATCGGGCGGGAGTTTTCCCTCGAGCTCCTGCGCACCGTGGCGGCGAGGGACGACTCGTCGCTGGAGATGGCTCTTGCCCAGCTCGAAGCTGCGGGCGTCATAGCTTCGCGCGAGAGTGGGCCCAAGGCGATCTATACGTTCAAGCATGCGTTGTTGCAGGAGGCGGCCTACGAAACCTTGCTGCGCAGTCGGCGCCTCGTGCTTCATGGGCGCATCGCCGAGCAGATCCGGGACAGCTTTCCCGACATTGCCGCGAGAGAACCCGAGGTCGTTGCGCACCACTTCACGCAGGCGCGTCTCCTCGATCCGGCCATCGAATGGTGGGAAAAGGCGGGAGACCAGGCGGCGCGACGCTCCGCGTATGTCGAAGCCGCGTCACATTTGAAGGCCGCGCTCGATCTTGCAGGAACCTTGCCGGCCAGCCCGGCCCTGCAGCGGATCCTGCTGCGCGTACAGGTCGCGTACGGCCAGGCGATCATGGCGCAAAGAGGCTATGCCGCACCAGAAACGACCGCCGCCTTCGTGCGGGCGCGCGAATTGGCGGCCGATATCGACGATCCCACCGAACGCCTCTCCGTCTATTGTGCGCTGTGGTCGGGGAGCCTCATCCGCGGCGAGCTCGCGCCCATGCGCGAAATGGCCGAAGCACTGCTCCACGAAGCCGCCGGCCAGCCCGCCGAGCCGGTCGCGGTGATCGCCCATAGGATTTTTGGCACGACCTGCGCCGTTCAAGGCAACTTCGTGTTGGCCCAGCAGCACCTCGAGAAGGCGATCTCGATCTATGACGGGAAGCGGGACGGCCATCTCGCGCATCGCTTCGGCCATGACCAGGGAGTAGCCGCCGAATTCTACCTGGCCTTGACCCTGTGGATGGTCGGCGACACTGGTCGGGCGCATCGAACTGCAGCATCGGCGATCGAGCGCGCAAAACGAAGCGGGCACATGCCCACGGTGGCCTACGGCCATGCCAACATGTGCATCTTTGATGCGATCTGCGGTGATCCGGAACACGCGGCGCCCTACGCGGAAGCTCTGGTTGAGTTCGGCGGTCAGCACGGGATGCAGTGGTGGCTGGTCGCAGGCGTCTTCTATCGAGGCTGGACACGCTGGCACGCCGGCCAGCGCGAGATGGGGCTCGCCGACATGCGGCAGGGCATGACTCTGTGTCGATCGCACGGCCTGGCGGCCGCTCCGCGGTTCTATCAGGCGCTTGCCGCGGAGACGGAAGCGGCTGACGGACGGATCAAGGAGGCGCTGGCGATGGTGGATGATCTCCTCGTCAGCATCGAATTGTCGGGCGAGCGCTGGCTCGAGGCAGAGGTCAGCCGACGGCGCGGCAATCTGTTGCTTCGGCTGAATGGGACAGAATTTGCTGCCGCCGAGTCGGCTTTTCTGTGGGCTTTGAAGACGGCGCGTCTGCAGAAGGCAGGGGCCTACGAGCTACGTGCCGCCCTCGATCTGGCGCGGCTGTATCGAAATTTCGATCAGCTTGCCAAAGCGAGGGGCGTCATCGAGCCGGTGCTGCAGGGCTTGCCGGACGGGTTGGTTCTACCAGAGGTCGATGAGGCAAGAGTGCTCCTCTCTTCCGTGTGAGGAAGAGGTTGCAGCGTGTGCCGTTGAACAGGAGGGGGCATGATCAAGGACATATGGCTTTGCCCGCCGTTGGCTTTCGCGAGAGTCGGCAGTTCTCCGACGCCGTGCCAGAACTTCGAATGGGGACCTGACGACCTCAGCGTAACCGGCACGGCACGAACCCGTATCGTCGGTGCGCAGACGCTGCATGTCGCCAAAAATGGCGTCGTCACGGCAAGCGAACCAAAAGCGGACGTCGTCTTCAAGGACAAGGACGGATTTCGACCGGTCTGTCCTTTCTTCGAGGTTCATGGGGCGTGGGCGGAAAATGGCGTGAGGAATGAGGGGCCTCTCACGCTCGAGTTGTTGAAGCGCTTCAACCTGTCGGCTGATGACCTCAAATGGAAGGTCAAAGTCGCCAATCACAAGGCCTTTCATTTCACCGATTCGCCCGGCGATCGCATCGAAGCGTCGCTCGAGATTCCCGGCGGCGACTTCGCCCGTCACGCGCTCGAAGGCTGCTCTCCGCCTGGTCGTCAGTCCTTGGTTCCACGAGGCAAGCACATCCCGCTGGGCAGCGTGCAGGCGACGCAGCCGACGGACGACTTCAATGAGTTCCGCCTGCGCTTTACCCCGCCTGCCGGCAAGGTCTATGCGCCGAGCAACACCGTCAAGCGGTTGGCGGCGCTCAAGAAGAGCGACCGGCCGGTCGTAGAGTTCGACGAGATCATGCAACGGCTCCTGGACGGTGGGGACGCTGAGAAGGAACTCGACAATTTCCTGCTTTCGATCAACTCGGCCTGGAACGGGTTCGCGTTGCCGGAGGAGCAATGCCTGCTCAATCCACGGGCCGCTTGGCCGAAATACACCCTCGTCGGCTTGGAGGAAGTATTCGCGCAGATTACGAATTGCTTGCCGAGAGTCGAAGACTTTCTCGCGGTGACGGCACGGGGCGATCGCAGCGAACTCATCAGGACCATTCTCGGCCCGCGTCACGACATTCGCAACTTGCCGCCCAGCGTCTTTGCCTTTGCGGCCGAACTGCCGAACGTCCTGACGAGCCTGGGCATGGTCGACGATATGGCCGATGGGACGATCTCGGTCGAGCTCGGCAAGCTTGCGGCAACGGCCCGGGTCGTCATCGCGCCGCCGAGCTTCGCACCCGACCGCAGACTTCCGGTTTCCATTGCCGACGGCCTGGCTGATCGCGTGGATCGCGACAGCGTCCGGCAAGCCGACTGGGTGACCGGCGACAACCGGGCTGATGCCGATGCCGAGGTCCACGACCTGCTCGATCGGGCCTTCGAAACCGTCGGTCTGCAGAATGTCGATGCCGTCGTCGATTTCTTCCGGACGGAGAACGCGAATATGACGCTGCGGCGAGGCAGCCAACTGACGCGCCAGCAGGCGTCCGACATGCTCTGGTCCCGCGAGAAGCTCAATTCCGTCGAGGTAATGCCTCTCACAGAGATCGCCCGGCATAGGCATCGTCGCAACACGGCGCGATTCGTCTTCGAGCTCTTCGCCCGGGAGGCCAGGGGCTGGTTCGAGCGGGCAGTCCGCCCGCCTGCCGGCCCGGAGCGCTTCTACGACAAGCGAATGCCGGGACTGATGCGCGGCTCGGACCGCTATCCGCTGCATCTCACGCGCCGGCAGTACGAACTGCTCAAGGCCTGGTCAAAACGGGAGTCGGGGCAATGAGCGAAATGCCTGGCGCCGAAGCGCGCGTCTTTCGCAGCGAGGTCGGCTCGCACCTGTTCGTGGTCGATGGCAGCCGCGTCTACGATCTGCCGGACGAGGTCGTGCGGGACCTCGAGCGGGCATTGATTGCCGGCGAGGACGACTCGCCCATGCGAGCCTTGCTGGACGAACTTGCAGGAGCCGACGGACGCCGCCGGATCGACTTGACCGCACCGGAGCCGCCGCCGCTCTTTTCGCTGTCGCTGAACGTCGCCCAGACCTGCAACATGAGTTGCGGCTACTGCTACGCCGATCGCGGCAAGTTCGGTGGCTCGGCGCGCCTGATGCCGTTCGATGTCGCCGCCGCCAGCGTCGATCGGTTGATCGCCCAGTCGGCGCCCGGCGCCGATCTCGTGCTCGGCTTCATCGGCGGTGAGCCGCTGATCAACCGCAGGCTCGTGCATTCGATCACCGACTACGCGGCGGAGAAGGCGCACCGCTCTGATCGGCGGATGCGCTTCTCGATCACGACCAACGCCACGCTGGTCGAGCCCCAGGATGCCCGTCTCTTCCAGGAGCATGGTTTTCACGTCGCTGTCAGCCTCGATGGCGACCGCGTCGCGAACGATGGGGTGCGGCCAATGCGCGACGGCAGCGGATCGTACGAGGAGGCTGTCAGGGGGATCGCGCTTCTGCAGCAAGGCGGACGGCCGCGACACCTGTCGGCGCGAGCGACCGTGACGCCGGCGAACCGCGAACTGGTCCCCATTCTCGACCATCTCATCGGTCTTGGATTCGATTCGGCGGGGTTCGCTGCTGTGCTGACGTCGCCGGATCCGTCGCTGGCGTTCACCCAGGACGATTTCGGCGCCTTCCTCGAGGCCATGATCGCCTGCGGCCGCAAGGCGATGAAGGCGCTTGTCGATGGCCACCGCTATCCCTTCAGCAACCTCGAGACCGCGCTGCGTGAAATCCATCGCGGGACCCATCGGCCATATCCCTGTGGAGCCGGCGCTGGATATCTGAGCGTCAACGCCAAAGGCAACCTATACGCCTGTCATCGCCTGCTCGATGACGAGGCCTGGCAGATGGGTGACGTCTTCTCCGGCACCGACGATGAACGTCGGGCGCGCCACCTGGCGCGGGCGCATGTCGACCGGATGGAGCCGTGCCGCAGCTGCTGGGCCCGCTATCTGTGCGGCGGCGGCTGTTATCACGAAGTCGCCCGGCGCGGCCGGATCGCCTGCGACTATATCCGCGGCTGGCTCGAGTTCTGCCTCGCCGCCTATGCCGAGCTGTCGTCGCACCGGCCCGACTACTTCGGCATGCCATGGCCTGACGCCGGATCGGCGGAAATCGCCGTAACGCGACCGGCAGATTCGGGAGACGGACGATGAGCGACACCGCCAACCGCACGATCAAGATCTTTCCGCGAAACCTGACGGCGCGCGCCAAGGTCCCTGTACGCGGCAATCCGGTCGTCAGTCGGCCGGAAAGTGGCGCGAACAACAGCCATCCCGGTCTCGAATTCGACACGCGCAACCTCGATCGCGGTTTCTTCAAGGGCCTGCTGTTCGATTTCCAGTTCGGCGTCGGTGCGCGGCTCGTGGAGGCCGACTCGGCGTGGCGCGAAAAGGAAAAGGAGAACAACCGACAAAACGGCAAGCGCAATGGCCACGGCTTGGGCAGCGGAGACTTCTTCCTTTGGTACGTCTATGGCTGCTTCGGGGACCAACCCGACACACCCGTCCGCGCCGATCTCTATGGCATCGACGGTTACGAGGTGCTGCGCCGGGTCCATGATTTGGAACCTGGACGGCTGCTTACCATCGTGGTCGGCCGGCATCCCGACCGGCTCAAGCTTCAAGGTGCCAAGGACTGGCTTCCTTTCGCCCAAAAGCAATTGAAGCTTTTGCTGGAACGCTCTCCCAAAGGCGAGGTCGTGCAAACGCTGGAGACCTTTCGCGACCGCAGCGGCAGGGTACAGGTCGCCGTGCTGACCGGTGCGCGCGCCGACTATCTGGACGAGAATGGGGTGATCGACCTCGCAATCGCCGAGCCGGGGGCCCTGACGCAAAGCCTTTGCTCACCGTGGCAGTGGGATTTTGCCGACTGCGGCTGCTACTACTGGGCGGCCAGCCGACCGGACATCGTGACCGATGCTGACGGAAAGTCGGGGTTGAACTTCCTGCGGCTCAGGCCAAAGGGCCGCGGTGGCGCCAATGGGCACGAGGAACCTGCCAATCCGTTGCTATGGTCTTCCTGGATGGCTGAGGAGCGGGTCATGTCCCAGCCACAGATGATCACCGATTGGGAAAGTCTGCCGCTCGTCATAGACGACAAGGAGGGGACGCAAACCCACGAGCGAAGGGACCCATCGGTCGGCGACCTGTTGGATCGCAAACAAGTCGCGCAATTCTTCACGCACCTCGCCGGCGTCGAGCACGCGCTTTGCGTCAAGTTTCTCTATGCTCACTACTCGGTGAAGAGACAGCACGGCGCGGATGGCGCGCTGGCCAAGGTGGCGCACGAAATCTTCAGGATCGCCGTCGATGAGATGCACCATTTCCGCTGGGTCAACGAGGCCCTGGTCCTGCTCGGACAGAAGGCGGTCTTCTCCCGTGCCAGCAGCCTTAGGGAGCCGCAGGGCCCCGGCCGGCCGAAGCATGATCGCGAACTCGTGCTGGAGGCGCTCACACCCGACGCCGTCAAGCACGTGATCGACATCGAGAAGGTGAGTCGGCAGGACGCCCCCGACCATGTCGCAGGGTTGTACACCCGGGTTCTCGCCAGCCTTCTTCACCATCCCAAGCGGCACGAGGAGTACAGCAGTAAAGTCCTTGTCGACTTGCAGGAGGTGGTCAAGCTGATCATCGACGAGGGACACGACCACTGGCAGCGGGCCGAGCAGATCCAGAAGTTGCTCAACGGCCATAGCCCCAAAGACTATCTGAACTTCGACGGTCCGCCGGTCCGTCAGCCGTTGGAGTCCGATGCAGGCAAGCTGCAAATCCTCGGAGACCACTACTATCAACTGATGCTCAACATCCTCGAGCGCGCGTTCGACACTGCTGAGCCACGGGGTCAGATGATCCAGCAGGCGCATCGCGTCATGCGCAATCTCCATGAGGTCGGTCATCTGCTGGCGACCCAAGGCCAGGGGCTGCTGTTCACGCTGCCGAGGAACTTGTCGAAGGGCGAGCTTCTGCAAGGCAGCGTGTCGACGGCGTTGGGCCCTTCCGTCCCCCGCTTGCTGGCCACACTCCAGGTCTCGGACTTCGTGCCGGTCAGGGAACTGGCTCAGCGTCACGCCACGACCTTTGGCGAACTAATGTTCTTTCTGGCCGAGCGGCCGGGCAAAGATGGATCATGAGCCGTGGCAGCGCTCTGGTGCTGGGCTGCGGTGTAGCGGGTCTCACCTGCGCCCTCCTGTTGCATGCCCGGGGATGGCGGGTGGACTGCTCGCTTCGTCCGGCAGTGCCCGGGCCGGTTGTCACCCTGAATCAGCTGACGGCGAGTCTTCTGCTCGAGCTCTGGGAGGCGGATGAGGGGCTCTTCGAGGGTGCCCATCAACTGTTGCATAGGATCACTCGGTGGGAGCCAGCGGCGCCGGCGTATCGGCCAATGCCGGCGCTTGCGATGCCGGTGAACACGCTGGCCGAACGCATCGCCGAGCGCGCGGCGAGGGCCGGGTTAGGCTTTGTCGCGCCCGGGCCGGCAGATGCAGCCGGCTACGATTGGATCGTGCGGGCAGGCGGCGATGCCTTTTCCGGAGAAGCGGTGGCTTTCGGTCAGCGG
The DNA here is from genome assembly GCA_036493235.1 of Reyranella sp. Lineage (GTDB taxonomy): Bacteria > Pseudomonadota > Alphaproteobacteria > Reyranellales > Reyranellaceae > Reyranella. The sequence continues at coordinate 8,053 of DASXQC010000140.1, read as the reverse complement.
CGAGCCATCACCCTGTCGGTCAAGTTGGCGCGACGCGCCGCCGCCGACTGTGCGGTCATCGAAGCTGTGCCGGGTGGATGGCTGTTCGTGATTCCACAGGGTGGCGGACATGGCACGCTTCAGGCGGTCTCCGCCAGGCCGACCATGGAACCGCGCAACGACCTCTCGGCGCTGCTGGCGCAGTCACGGCTGGGATCGACACTCATCGAGGAGATCGGCGATGACATGGCGGTCTACCCGGCAATGCCGCGCCTTGCGGTCGCCCCGTGTGTTGCCGGATCGATCGTCGTGGGGGATGCGGCGGTCGCGTTCGATCCCCTGAGCGGCACCGGACTGGGCAACGGATTGCGGACCGCGATCCTGGCGGCGGCCGTTCTCGAGGCTGCAGGCCGAGGACGGACGCCTGATCTCTATTTCGACCACTACACCTGTCGACTGCGGGACAGCATGCGCGACCATGTGCGCAGCTGCATTGGTTTCTATCGTCGCGTCGCATACGCGGAGAGCTGGAACGCCGAAGTCACAGCAATGGACGAGGCTCTTCATCGACTGCCGCCGGGGCCGGATGCGCCGGCCTTCATGCTCGACCGCGGTCGCCTCAAACGGGTGCGGACTGACGCACTCCTGCGTCTCGCGCGAGGTCAATGAACTGATACGGCGGACCTTTAATGCCCCAAACCGGCGCCGCACCTTTAGAAAAGCGCGCGCGCGCCGTCTGCCTACCTGTCGGGAGTCGAACCGCCGCTTCCAGCGCCGATCAGGGTTGGTATTTGAAGACTCTGCCACCCTTCATCACGAACGCCATTTGGCGCAGCGCGGTCGCATCGGCAAGGTAGTCGCCGCGCATCGCCACTATGTCGGCCGTCATGCCCGGCGCAATCGTGCCGATCTCGCCGCCGAGATTGAGCGATTCTGCCGCGAGCGACGTCGCCGACACGAGCGCTTGCATCGCATCCTGGCCGCCGACCTTGATGCGGTACAGCAGACCTTCGGCATTGTGGCCGTGAGCGCCCGCGGTCGCATCGCTGCCATAGACGATCTTCAGGCCTGGTACTTTGAGGGACTGGATGAATTCCTCCGGCGGCGTCGGATTGGCGATCAGCTTTTCCATCACCGCGAACGCCTCGGCCGTGTAGTTGCCGACGCCCAGGTACTTGTCCTTGTTGGCCACGTAGTTCTCGGTGACCACGCCAACGGTTGGATCGAAGAAAGTGCCTTTGGCCGCCATCAGGGCCAGCGCCTCATCGGTCATGCCGCCGGTACCGTGCTCGATCGCCGTGCAGCCCGCCTGGACCGCCATCTTCACCGCCGCCGTATAGGCGTGAACGACGCTGCGCAGGCCTTGCCTGTTGCATTCGCCGCAAATGACTTCGAGTTGGGCTTGCGTAAGCGTGGGCGTGACCCTTCGCGCACGCTCGTCGAGGCGAAGATCTTGATCGCATCGGCGCCGCGCGCCTTGAGATCGCGCACCATGGCCCGGAGCTCCGCTTCTGGCTGAACGATCTGTCCGGGCTGATCGTAGCGGAACCATTGCAGCGAGGTCAGCAGTCGCGGCCCCGGCACCAGGTTGCGCGCCCAGGCCTCCCGCAAAGGAAGATCCCACGCGGTGCCCGGTCCCAAGCTTTGCACCGTCGTGAAGCCGGCGTCGAGGATGCGCACGCCGTTCTCCACGCCGAACAGGACCGACTCGGGCGCCGGCTCGTCCTGCCCGACGAGTCGGTTGTCGACGAAGCGATCGTCGTGGCTGAAGTGGTAGGTCACGTGGACGTGAGTGTCGATCAATCCCGGCGCTACGGTCAGGCCGTCGAGATCGTAGACTTGGGCCCCTTCCGGGATCAGCCCGCCAATGCGCTCGATTTTGTCGCCGGAGACGACGACCACGGTGTCCCGCAGCGTCCCACCCTTGCCATCGAGCAGGGTGGCGACCTTGAGAGCGATTGGCCGTTTGGGCTGCGGTAGCTCCCATGTGAGCGGCGGCTTGTTCGCGACGCCCAGCAGCGCCGCGGATGGGTGCGATTGCACTGACTTCATGCGCCTCACCGCGTCCAGCTAGAAAATATTCTCTGGCGACACGCCAAGCATGACCTGACCAACCGTCTCGTAGTGCAGTATGCGCCCCTGGCCTTGTTGCGCGACCGTGTCGATGTCGCGCAGACGGCGTTCGAACGGATTTTCCTCGAACACCGACATCGAACCGCAATCGTGAAACAGCGTATTGACGATCTCCCGTGACGACTGAATGGCCCAGGTGGAGGCGAGGCGCAGGCGGGTCCGCTGATCCAGGTCCATCTCGCCGCGCTCCTCGATCGTTTCCAACGCTTCGTCCGCTGCAGCGTGAAGGAAATAACGCGCGGACCGCCAACTCGCCTCGGACTGCGCCACGTGACTCTGGACGACGTTGTTCTCCACCATCGGTTTGCCCGCGCCACGGCGAGTCTTTTCCTGCGGCAGGCCCAAGAACGCGTCCATTGTGCCCCGAGCAATACCAAGGGCGACTCCACCGAACCCGATCGAATAGAGCTGGTTGCTGGTGAAGCGATAAAGCGGGCTGTTGCTCTGGCGGTCGCGCTTGTCGTCGCGATAGATGGCTCGCTCGTGCGGAATGAACAGATTGTCGACGGAATACTCGTTGCTGGCCGTGCCGCGCAGCCCCAGTGTGTGCCAGATATCGTGGAATGTGGCGCTCGATTTTGGATACAGGAAGGTCTTCGTTTCCTTGGTGCTCGCCACTCGCAGATGCGCGCCAAGCCAGGTGGCGTTCTGACTGCCGCTCATGAAGCGCCATTTCCCCGTGATGCGGTACCCGCCTTCCACCGGCGTGGCTTCGTAGGGCGAACCGGGAGGTCCCCAGGCGACGATCCCGTCCGGCTTGCCAAAAATCTCTCGGGCAATGGCCGGCTGGAGATAAGCGCTCGTGGTCGAGCAGCCGTTGCTTTGACACACCACCCACCCGGTGGATCCATCTGCAGTCGCGAACGCTTCGGTCACTTGGGCAAAGATCGAGGGTTTCAGCTCCATTCCGCCAACGGATTTCGTCTTCAGCATGGTGAAGAACCCGCCATCGATCAGGGCTTGGACGACGGGCTTGGTGAGTTGCCGGATTTCGTCGTTTTCATCCGAGGCCGCGGCGATCAGGGGCATGAGATCGCGCGCTTTCTGTACCTGCGGATGGACGGTCGGCATGATGTGTCTCCTGCGCCGCGAGAGTGCGGCCGATTGATTACCGACAGGCCGGGCGCTCCGGTCAAGCGATGGCCACGCAAGACGCCTGCTCTTTTCAGGAAGCAGCAGTGTCGGCTCCACTATGATATTGCCTACGGTGACGCCTCTCCTTTTTACTTCTTCCCAGAGTGCCCGACCCGATGACTGGACAGAAGTTGCTCGTCGCCAATCGTGGCGAGATTGCCATTCGCATCTTTCGCTCGGCGGCCGATCTCGGCATGGGCAGCATCGCGATTTATCCTGGAGACGATAGCGCCAGCCTGCATGTCGAGAAGGCCGATGCGGCGATCGCCCTGCCGGGACGGGGTGTCGCCGCCTATCTGGATGGAGCCGCCATCCTGCGGGCGGCAAGAGAGGCGGGCGCGACGGCCATCCACCCCGGCTACGGCTTCCTCTCGGAGAATGCGGCGTTCGCGCGGGCCTGTGCCGATGCCGGCGTCACCTTTGTCGGCCCGACGCCCGAGATCCTGGAGCTGTTCGGCGACAAGCACCAGGCGAGGCAGCTTGCTCGTAAGGTCGGCGTGCCGACCCTGCCGGGCACGGCGGCGCCCACGACCCTCGAGGAAGCCCGGGCGTTCATGGCGGGACTCGGCGTCGGCGCGGCCGTGATGGTCAAGGCGGTCGCCGGCGGTGGCGGCCGCGGCATGCGCCCGGTCCTCGCAGCCGGCGAGCTGGAGGAGGCCTTCACCCGTTGCCGATCGGAGGCGACCGCCGCCTTCGGTTCGGGCGATCTTTACGTCGAGCAGCTCGTGCGTCCTGCGCGTCACATCGAGGTGCAGGTGATCGGCGATGGGTTGGAGGTCGCGCATCTGTGGGAACGCGACTGCTCGCTCCAGCGCCAGCGGCAGAAGCTCGTCGAGTTCGCGCCCGCGCCGAACCTGGAGGCGGGCTTGCGTCGGCGGTTGCTGGATGCCGCCTTGACGCTCGCGCGCGCCGCGAATTACCGCAGCCTCGGCACGTTCGAGTTCCTTGTGGATGGCGCCAGTGGCGCTTTCTATTTCATCGAGGCGAACCCGCGCCTGCAGGTCGAGCATACGGTGACCGAAGCAGTCACGGGACTGGATCTGGTCGAGCTGCAGCTCCGGCTGGCGGGCGGCGCCACCTTGGCGGAGCTTGGTCTTGGCGGCGGCGCGGTATCGGCGCCGCGGGGCATGGCAATGCAGCTCCGCATCAACGTCGAGACGATGCAACCCGACGGGTCGGCCAAGCCCGGCGGTGGCGTGCTCGGCACGTTCGAGCCGCCCTCCGGCCCGGATATTCGCGTCGACGGCTATGGCTATGCCGGCTACGCGACCAATCCGGCCTACGATTCGCTGCTCGCCAAGCTGATCGTCTTTGCCCGTAGCGGCCGTGTCGAGGACGTGACGGCCAAGGGCTATCGCGCCCTCTGCGAATTCAACATCGCCGGCGCGCCGACCAACATCGCCTTTCTCCAGGCCGTGATGCTGGACGAGGCGGTGCGGGCCGGCATCCTCGAGACCGGCTTCGTCGAGGCCAAGGCGTCCGCGCTGATCGCTCGCGGCGCGGCCGCGGCTCATCCGCGCCTCTACGCGGCTGCGAAGGAAGACAGGAAACGCGGCGCCCGGGCCGGTGCCAAGGTCGACGCCGCCGACCCGCTCTCCGTGCTCGCCTACGGTCAGGCGACGCGCGATCGGCAGGACTCGACGGTCGACGCCGCTAGGGCAGGCGACGATCTACCGGACGGCATGATCGCGGTCCGGACGCCGATGCAGGGCACGGTCATCTCGATTACCGTCGCGGTCGGGGACGCCGTTCCGGCAGGCGCCGAGGTTGCCGTGATGGAAGCCATGAAAATGGAGCACGTCATCAAGGCGACGGCCGGCGGCATCGTCCGGGCCATTTCTGTCGAGCCCGGCGATACCCTCTGGGAAGACCAGTTGCTGCTTGCGCTCGAACCGTCCGAGGTTGCGGCGCAGGCCCTGGTCGGCACGGATAAGATCGACCTCGATGCCATTCGCCCGGATCTGGCCGAGGTGCTGGCGCGTCGCGCCCTGACACGCGACGAGAGCCGGCCGGATGCCGTCAAGCGCCGGCACAAGACCAACCATCGGACCGCGCGCGAGAATGTCGATGACCTGATCGACCCCGGCACGTTCGTCGAGTACGGCCCGCTGATCGTGGCGGCGCAGCGCCATCGGCGGACTCTCGACGATCTGCTGACCCGCAGCCCGGCCGATGGCCTCATCGCCGGCGTCGGCCGCATGAACGGGCACCTGTTCGAGGCGCCCGCCACCGGCGTCGCCGTGATGGCCTACGACTACACGGTCTTCGCCGGAACACAGGGCGTTCACAACCACTGGAAGACCGACAAGATCCTCGACATCGCCGAGGATGGCCGCATGCCGCTGGTGCTGTTCGCGGAAGGCGGCGGCGGTCGACCCGGCGACGACGACTATGGCGGCTTCATCCAGTTCGATACCTTCCATCATTTCGGCCAGCTCTCGGCGCTGGTGCCGCTGATCGGCATCGTCTCCGGCCGCTGTTTCGCGGGCAATGCGTCGCTGCTCGGCTGCTGCGACGTGATCATCGCCACGGCCGATACCACGCTCGGCATGGGCGGCCCGGCGATGGTCGAGGGTGGTGGGCTCGGCGTGTTCACGCCGGAGGAGATCGGGCCGATGCCGGTGCAGACGCGCAATGGCGTCGTCGACCTCCTGGTCGCCGACGAGACGGAAGCTGTCGCCGTCGCCAAGAGGTATCTCACCTATTTCCAGGGGCCCCTGAAGGACTGGACCGCGCCGGATCAGCGGCGGATGCGCCATATCGTGCCGGAGAACCGGTTGCGCACGTACGAGGTGCGGGACGTCATCCGAACGCTGGCCGACGAAGGGTCGATCCTGGAGCTGCGCCGCGACTTCGGACGCACGATGGTGACGGCGTTGATCCGGCTGGAAGGGCGAACGGTCGGCGTGGTGGCCAACGATCCGAAGCACCTGAGCGGCGCGGTCGATTCCGACGGGTCCGACAAGGGCGCCCGGTTCATGCAGCTATGCGATTCCTACGACTTCCCGGTCATCAACCTGTGCGATACGCCCGGCATCATGGTCGGGCCCGAGGCGGAGAAGACGGCGCTGGTGCGGCATGCCGCGCGCCTGTTCCTGACCAGCTGCAACATGACCGTTCCGTACTTCACGATCGTGCTGCGCAAGGCCTATGGCCTGGGGCAGGCCGCCATGGCCGGCGGCAACTATCGCGCGCCTTACTTCTACGTGTCCTGGCCGACAGGCGAATTTGCACCGATGGGCATCGAGGGGCAGGTCAAGCTGGGTTTTCGCGCCGAGATCGCGGCGATCGCGGACCCGCAGGAGCGCCTCGAGTTCTTCGAGGACAAGGTTGCGAAGGCCTATGAGGCCGGCAAGGCGTTGAACCGCTCGACCAATTTCATGCTCGACGACGTGATCGACCCGGCCGAGACCCGGAGCTGGGTCGTCAACATGCTGGCCGCCATCCGGCCCGGGCCGGCACGCGCCGGCAAGAAGCGCCCGATGATCGACGCCTGGTGAGCTCTTGCCGGACCGCGGGCGTCCCGCCCGCTCTTCTCATGATTCATGAGGTGGGCGAGACGCCCGCGGTCCGGCAAGAGAGCTTGCGCAGGGGCCGTCTCTGCACCCAGAGTTATCCGGAGTACCTAGCGTGAGGACGTAAAGCGTTAACGCGTCAGGGGGAAACAATGAAAAGCGCGATCCGATGCCTGGGTCTTGCCGCCGTGGCAGCCTTCATCCTGGCGAGCCACCCGGGCCTCGCCCAGAAATCCGGCGGTGTGCTGAAGATCGAGCACATGGATACGCCGCCCAGCGCCTCGATCCATGAGGAGGCGACCTTCTCGGCCGTCATGCCGTTCATGGCCCTCTACAACAACCTCGTCATTTTCGACCAGCATGTCGCGCGCAACAGCCTCGACTCCGTCGTGCCCGATCTCGCCACGAGCTGGACGTGGAGCGCCGACGGCAAAGCGCTCAGCTTCAAATTGCGCCAGGGTGTGAAGTGGCATGACGGCAAGCCGTTTACCGCCAAGGACGTCGCCTGCACCTTCGATCTCCTGATCGATCCCGACAAGCTGCGGCGCAACCCTCGCGCGGCCTGGTGGGGCAACCTCGAGAAGGTGACGGTCGAGAGCGACTTCGACGTCACCATCCATCTCAAGCGCCGCCAACCGGCGCTGCCCGCTCTGCTCGCTTCGGGCTACACGCCGATCTACCCGTGTCACGTCCCGATCGCGGAGATGCGGCGCAAGCCGATCGGCACCGGCCCGTTCAAGCTCGCCGAATTCAAGATGAACGAGAGCATCAAGCTCGTGAAAAACCCCGACTATTGGAAGCCCGGGTTGCCGTATCTCGACGGCATCGAGTACACGATCATTGCGGATCGCTCGACGCGCATGCTGTCCTTCATCAGCGGCAAGTTCGACATGACCCTTCCGGTCGATGTGACGGTGCCGCTGCTCAAGACCATCCGAAAGGATGCGCCGAATGCCCAGTGCACCATGCGCAGTACGGGAGTCGCCGCCAACGTGATGATCAATCGCGAGAAGCCGCCGTTCGACGACCCGAGGATCCGCCGCGCCGTTGCGCTGGCCATGGATCGCCAGGCGTTCATGGACATCCTCAACGAGGGGCAGGGACAGAATAGCGGCGCCATGCTGCCGCCGCCCGACGGCCAGTGGGGGCTTACGCCGGACATGCTGAAATCGATCGTCGGCTACGGCGACGTCGCCAAGGCGCGCGAGGAGGCTCGCGCCCTGATGAAGCAGGCCGGCTACGGGCCGGACAAGCCGCTCAAGATCAAGGTCAGCACGCGCAACATCGCCGTG
>DASXQC010000139.1:0-1625 GCA_036493235.1 Reyranella sp. | reverse complement strand
GACGACGTTGGTCTCGTTGGCGTCGTTGTATTTCTTGAAGAAGCTCTCGCTGACGCCGGCGGTCAGCAGCGCCGATTCCCACTCGTTGGTCTTGCCGATATAGGCGGCAGGCAGGGCCGTGACGCGCAAGGTCGCGTCGATAGTGCGCGCGATGTATTCGGCCCGCTCGACATAACGGGCCAGCCAATAGAGGTTTTCGGCGGTTCGCGACAGCATCCAGAAATTACTCGTCCAGAATCCAGGTATCCTTCGTTCCGCCGCCCTGGCTGGAATTGACCACGAGCGAGCCTTCCTTCAGCGCGACGCGCGTCAAACCGCCCGGCACGATGGTGGTACGCTTGCTGCCAGTCAGCACGAACGGCCGCAGATCGACATGGCGCGGCGCGAGACCGCTGGCCGTGCAGGTCGGACAGGTCGACAGCGCCAAGGTCGGCTGCGCAATGAAACCTTCCGGCTCGCGCTTGAGCTTGTCGCGGAAGGCCTCGAGGGTCGCCTTCGTCGAGGCAGGACCGATCAACATGCCGTAGCCGCCGGAGCCGTGCACTTCCTTCACGACCAGCTCGGCGAGATTGTCGAGCACGTAGGACAGATCCTTCGGCTCGCGGCAGCGCCAGGTCGGCACGTTCTTCAGGATCGGCTCTTCCGCGAGGTAGAATTTTACGATGTCGGGCATGTAGGAATAGATCGCCTTGTCGTCGGCAATGCCGGTGCCGACCGCGTTGGCGAGCGTGATGCTGCCGGCGGCATAGGCCGACATCAGGCCGGGCACGCCGAGCGCGGAATCGGGGCGGAAGGTGAGGGGATCGAGGAAGTCGTCGTCGACCCGGCGATAGATCACGTCGACCCGCTTCAACCCTTCGGTGGTGCGCATGAACACCTCGTCGTTCCTGACGATGAGGTCGCGGCCTTCGACGAGTTCGATGCCGAGCTTGTCGGCGAGGAAGGAGTGCTCGTAATAGGCGGAGTTGTAGACGCCGGGCGTCATCAGCGCGACCACAGGCTCCGACGATGCGCTGCCGGGCGCCACCGAGCGCAGCGCCGACAACAGCTCGTCCGGATAGCGCTCGACCGGCGCGATGCGATGGCGCGCGAACAGATCCGGAAACAGCCGCATCATGATCTCGCGATTTTCCAGCATGTAGGACACGCCCGACGGCGTGCGCGCATTGTCCTCCAGCACGATGAAATTGTCGGCGTCGACCCGGACGATGTCGATCCCGGCGATGTGGACATAGATGTCGTGCGGCACCTGCTGGCCGTTCATCTCGGGGCGGAACACCGGGTTCTGGAAGATGAGGTCGTCGGGCACGATCTCGGCGCGCAGGATGTCGCGGCCGTGATAGATGTCGCGCAGGAACATGTTGAGCGCGCGCACGCGCTGGCGCAGGCCCTTCTCCAAAAGCGTCCACTCTTTCGCCGACAGGATGCGCGGAATGACGTCGAAGGGGATCAGCCGCTCCTGGGCCTCGGCGTCGCCATAGACCGCGAAGGTGATGCCGATCCGGCGGAACAGCAGCTCGGCTTCCTGGCGGCGATATTCCAGCGCGTCCGGCGGCGTCTCCTTCAGCCACCGCGAGAGCTCCTGGTAGGCGGGGCGGAGGTCGTCCCCGGGACCATTCATCTCA
>DASXQC010000138.1:0-2487 GCA_036493235.1 Reyranella sp. | reverse complement strand
CCGCGGGGCCGCGAACGTTCCGTCGCCATTGCCGAGAGCGGTCCAGACTCCGTCGTTGCCAAAGCCGATGAGGTCGGCATGCCGATTGCCCCTCAAATCGGCCACGAAGCGCGGGTGTTGGCTGGTGCGCCAGCCCTGATTGGCACCGAGATTGCCGACCACGAGCTTTGCCGGCGCGAAGCTGCCATCGCCGCGATTCACGGCGGTCCACACGCCATCGTTCCCGAAGGCGATCAGGTCCGCCTTGCCGTCGCCGGTCAGGTCGCCCATCAGCCGCTCGTGCACATCGGTGCGCCAGCCCTGATTGAAGCCGAAATCGTTGATCGCCAGCTTCGCATCCGCGAATCCGCCGTCGCCACGTCCGAGCGCCACCCACATTCCGTCGTTGCCGAAGCCCACGATGTCGGCGCGCTTGTCGCCGGTCAGATCGGCCAACAGGCGCGGATGCTGGGCGACGCGCCAACCCTGGTTGTAGCCGAAATTGGCGAGGACGAACTTCAGGGGCCCGATCGAGGCTTTGTCGCTGCTGGGCTGACCGGCGCAAAGTACCGTCCAGACTCCGGCATCCCCGAAGCCCACGATGTCGGAGAGGCCGTCGCCATTGAGATCCGCGAGCATCCTCGGATGCCGATCGACCCGCCATCCTTGGTTGTACCCCAAGTTCTGGAGCACCAGCGCGGCGGGGCCGAACTGCCCGTCACCGTGGCTCAGGGCGATCCAAATGCCGTCGTCGCCGAATCCGGCAACATCGGCCCCGGGTGCCGAGCGCGGGAGCACGATCCCCGAGCCGGCGTTTGTGATGACAGTACCGCCTGGCGCCCGCGCCGCGGTCGTGGCGGCGAGTGCGGCATTAAGCGGAGCGTTTACAACGACGCGCGGCGCGCCGCCGAACTGACCCATGGCTCGCACGTGACGCTCGATCCGCCAGCTTTGACCGAACCCGAGATTGGCCAGTCCGCGTTCGGGAGGCAAAAAATTGCCGTTCCCGTCGTTGCGCGACACCCATACGCCGTCGAGCCCGCAACCGATCAGGTCGGCACGGCCATCTCCAGTCACATCGGCGACGAACCGGGGATACTCAGTGGTCCAATTGATACCTGTCCAGCTCATGGTCCGTTCCCTCCTATGACTACGGTGGGCGATGGGGCTTCGCGCACATCACGTCGGAAGCCGCCGAGGTCTTTCAAAATGAGAAGACGTTCAAAAGATGAGCCAGCCGAGAGTGACGTTGGTCGTCCATGTCGCGCGGGCAATATCGCGCTCGAGCAAGGCAGTGGTCCTCGCAATCGGGGTCAGTTGCTCGCAGAAGAACGCGACGACCGTCGTACGACTCCGCTGTTCCAAGCCGAAACGAGACGTTCCTGAACGGCGGAAGCGGCGAAGCTGGTTGAAAGGATGCAGCACTGTGTCCTCCCTTGAACCGCACGGCCAGTCTAGCCGCCGCTGTCAAATCATCTGTGGGGTTTCGCACTCCCCATGGTCAAAGTGTAGCGATCGCGGATCGATGCGCCTTCGCTAGGTCGTCGGCAGGTTCACTATCTTCTCGCGCAGCCGGTAGGCCTTGCTCTTGGAAATGCCGAGCTCACGCGCGATCTGGTTAGGATTGCGGCCGTCAGCCTCGCCGCCACGCGATGGTTGTCCTGCAGCTCGATCGGCCACACCCAGTTCGCCCGGCCCTCTGCATCGACGCGCAACCGCGCCTCGATCGGCTCGAGGTCGTGGCCGGCGAGGGCGCGGGCCTTCTCGATGTGCAGCTCGAAGCGGGCGCCCTGCGGCGTCTTGTAGTCGGGCGGGCGGCGCAGGGCGATCACACGTCCTCGTGCTGCGCCGAGCCGCGCAGGGTGCCGCTCTTGTTGGTGTGATGGACGATCAGCACCGCCATGTGCCGGCGCAGGCGGAGCAGGAACGGCTGCACTTCGTCACGGGTCGGCGTCGCCGGTGCGATGGCCGGCCTGGCTGGAGAGATTGTCGAGCACGACCAGGTCGGGCGGCGACTCGTCGAAGGCCGTCGCGCAAGTCGACCGCGGCCATCTCGCCGTCGAAATGCATCACGCGATGCTGCCGGTCGGCCGCCATCAGCTCGGCGGCAGTGAGGATGGAAGGATCGGTTGCGGTCTGCATGTGTTTTATATATAATGGACGTTAATTAACGTCAAGAGCAGTTTTGGAGGGCGATGTGGGTGTTTTTTCGCGAAGTGGGTGGACTCGTGGACTCGGGGGCGAAAACCTCGATGCCACCGGCCTCCGACCGGTCCACACCGGAGTGGACTCCAGTGGACTCCTGCCGGATGGCGGGCGTGCCACCCGCTCGGAATCATAATCATGAGCGGGCGGGAGCCTTCGGCTTCGCTCAGGCCAGGCGCCCGCGGTCCGGCAAAACTAATGCAGCACGGCGCTCAAAAACGTCTCCAGCTCCGGAGTCCGGGGCTTCGCCAGGGTGTCGGCGGCGGGGCCTTCCTCCCAGATCCGGCCCTCGTGCATGAACAC
>DASXQC010000137.1:0-3385 GCA_036493235.1 Reyranella sp. | reverse complement strand
CAACTCGGCGCATTTCGGCGCCTGCGGCTTCTATGCCCTGATGCCGGTCGAACAGGGATTGATCGGAATGGTCACCACCTCGGCCGCCGGCATCCAGGTCGCGCCGACCAACGGCGCACAGGCGCGGCTCGGCACCGATCCGATCGCCTTCGCCGCACCCGGCAGGCCGGGCGAACCGTTCCTGCTCGACATGGCGACCACGACCGTCGCCGCAGGCAAGATCCGCAACAAGGCGAACGAGAACCTGCCGACGCCGCAAGGCTGGCTGGTCACGAAGGAGGGCCTGCCCAGCACCGATCCGAAGGAGGTCAGCAAGGGCGGCTTCATGACGCCGCTCGGCGGCACGCCGGACGGCAGCAGCCACAAGGGCTATGGCCTCAGCGCCATGGTGAACATCCTGTCCGCCGCGCTGTCGGGCTCGACCCTGATCACCGACCCGATGCACATGAAGCGGCCGAACACCAACGACATCGGTCACTTCTTCCTGGCGATGGACCCCGGCATGTTCCGCGACCCCGCCGACTTCCGCGCCGATGTCGCCACCTTCTGCGACACGTTGCGCGCCACCAAGCCGGTCGATCCGGCAAAACCGGTCCAGGTCGCGGGCGATCCCGAGCGGCGCATCGCCGCCGCACGCATGAAGACCGGCATTCCCGTCGGCCCCAACCTGCTCGCCAAGGTCCGCGAGATCGCGCTCGCGTCCGGTGCGCCCTGGATCATCGGCAACTAGCGACGAGAGAGGGCAGCAGCCAAGCCGACCGCATTCCCAACGTGTTGCACATCATCTGCTAGTGACACGCTAAGAATTCCCTAAGTTTGGAGACCGAGTTTGGCGCTGGCGCTCGAACGGCACTCAACACACACGTGCTGCTTCGGCGGGGATGTTCAGCAGAGGCCGCATGCATGATCGTCATTTGCCCAGTCTCGGGCCACGCTTTTGGGCGGCCCTTTGCCTCGCCAGCATCTTTGGCGCCAACATGGGCGATGCCTTTGCCCACATCCTTGGGCTCGGGCATTCGGGCGGACTGCCCTATCTCGGTGCGGCTCTCCTCTTCATCATCGTGGCCGAGCGCTTCGATCGCTCCGCGCATGAGGCGTGGTACTGGGCGGCGATCATCGCGGTCCGAACGGCGGCGACCAACCTCGGCGACCTGTTGTGCGGCGACCTTCATATCCCCCGGCCTGCCGTCATGGCCGGGTTGGGGCTGGCGCTGGCGATCACGGTGACGCTGGTCTGGGTGATGTGGAAGCTCACCGCGCCCCTCGAGGAGAATCCGAAGCAGCTCCTTCTTCGCGCCGACATCCCCTATTGGCTTTCCATGCTGCTCGCCGGAGCGCTCGGCACGGTCATGGGAGACTACTTCTCCCACAACCTCTATCTGGGTGACGCCCGGGCATCGGTCGTCCTGAGCGCAATTCTCTTCGGCCTCTTTGTCTTGGGGGCACGAGGCGGCCTGTGGCAGCTCGCTCTCTACTGGATCACCGTCGTCCAGGTGCGGGCCGCCGGCACGGCTGTCGGAGACCTGGTCGCCCAGCGCGGCGTCCTGGGCCTGGGCATGAGCACCGTCGTGACCGGGCTGGTGTTCGCAACGTTTCTGCTCGTCACGCAGAAGCGCGGCGCCGAGACCACACGGCCGGGCGACTGACTACGACTGGCTCGCCACAGGATGGCGACCGGCGCGCTGCGGAAGGATCGCCACGAGCGCGACGATCGCAACCAGAATGACGATCGACGCCAGCGGGCGGCTGAAGGCGAGGCCCCCTTGTGCGGTCGGTTTGTCGAGGAAATCGCCGACGGTGGCGCCGAGCGGCCGCGTCAGGATGAACGCCGCCCAGAACAGGAACACGCGTGACACGTTCGTCGCATAGTAGAGCGCGGCCAGGACGGCCAGGGCAGCCCCGAACACCACCGCGCCGCCGCCGTACCCGAGGCCCGTGTCGGCAATCCAGTCGCCCAAGGCCGTGCCCAGCGTTTGCGAGAAGGTGATCGTGACCCAATAGAAGATCTCCACCTTCGGAGTCGCGACGGTCTGCACGTTCACCGTCCCGAGGGTGAGGTGCCACAGCGCGAGGGAGGCCAGCACGCAGGCCAGCAGGATCGACGCGCCGCCCGTGTAGCCGATGCCGAGCGAGCGATCGAAGAAGTCCGCCATGGCGGTGCCGACCGTCGTCGACGCTACGATCGCGCACCAGTAGATCCAGGGATTGAATTTCTTCGCCATGATCTGGGCGACCGCGGCGCCGACGAATACGATCAGAAACACCCCGGTGCCGATGAGATAGCCGCCATTGTGGGCGTTGGTATCGGCATGGAGCATGGTCATCGTGACGGCGTCGCCGCCCGTCTCGCCGAGCGTCGTTGCAAGCACCTTGACGATCCAGAAGCCGAGCGTGACCGCCGGCACCTTGCTGATCACCTCTTCTGCGGGTGTACGAAGATCGCTCTTGCGATTGTGCGTCACGTTCTCGCCCGGTCTCGAAAGGGGATGAAAAGGCATCGTCGGCACCTCCGGACGCAGAATTAGCTCGCAGAATCGATGATCTTCAGCAGGTCCTTGAGCGCGGCCTTGCAGGCGACATCGTCGGGGCTGGCCGCGCGAAGTGCTGCAAGCGCCCTGTCGATCGCCTTGTCGACCCGATGCCATTGCGGCGCATCGCGCGGCTTGAGAGAGGCCTCGGCATCGTCCCACGACGTCTCGAGATCCTTGATGCGCACCTTTGCGAGGGCGAGGTCGGCCTGGTCGACGAGCGATTGCACGTCGACCACGATCTTCCGGAATCGCGAGAGATCGCCGAGCTTCGATGAAGCATAGGTCGGCATCGCCGCAACAAACGCGGCCGCGATACCGGCCAGAAGAATGGTCCTGCGGATTCGATACATCGTTGGCTCCTTGGAGAGGCTGGAAGGGTCAGAGCGTCGGATCCCGCGTGAGCGGCCGCACCGTGCAGTAGGCGACAAGCGCGACGATCACGGTCAGGAAGCCGAGGCTGGTGTAGACGGTTCCGAGGCCGGCGCCGCCATACTCGCGTGCCTGCGAAAGCAGATCGCCCAGCGATGCGCCCAGCGGGCGCGTCAGGACGTAGGCCAGCCAGAAGGTCGCGACCGGGTCGGCGCCAAGCCACCAGGCCAGGGCGCAGCAACCGATCAGGATGCCGAACACGATCACGCCCAGCGTGAACCCGAGCCCGAGCGCCTCGGTCGCGAGATCGCCCGCCGCGGTGCCGAGCGCAAAGGTGATCAGAATGGCGGCCCAGTAAAACGCTTCGCGCCGCGGCGTGACGATGGACCGAATCGAGAGCGTCTTCTCGCGCGCGTACCAGATGGCAAAGGTGATCCCGAGGACGACGGCGAACGCCAGGGTGCTCCACGTGAGGCTTACGCCGA
>DASXQC010000136.1:0-5972 GCA_036493235.1 Reyranella sp. | reverse complement strand
CAGCACATGAAGGCCGAGAAGATGACCTTCGCCGAGGTCGCCGAGAATCGCGGGCGGGGGCGCGAGCTGGTCGGCACGGCCGAGATGGTGGCCGACCGCCTGCAGGCGATGTTCGAGACCGGTGCGTGCGACGGCTTCGTCGTCTCGCCGGTCAACCATCCCGGCATGTTCGAGCAGTTCTGCCGCAGCGTCGTGCCCGAGTTGCAGCGTCGCGGGCTGTTCCGCAAGGAATACACGGGCAAGACACTGCGCGAGAACTTGAGGTCCTGAGGAGAGCGAGATGACCAAGACCACACGCCGCAGCGTCCTGGCCGGCGCTGCTGCTGCAGCGCTGCCGTTCGGTGCGAGGGGGCAGGGTGCCAACGACCTCCAGGGCACGACTGTCGTGTTCGCGAGCTGGGGCGGCGCCTACCAGGAGGCTGAAAAGGCGGCCTACTGCGAGCCGTTCGCGAAGGCGACCGGCGCCGCAGTGGTGCAGGATGGGCCGATGAACGTCGCCAAGTTCCGCGCCATGGCGGCGAGCGGCGCGCCGGACTGGGACGTGGTCGACGTGACCGGGGGCTTCCTCGAGGTCGCGACCAAGGACGGGCTGCTGGAGAAGATCGACCCCAAGCTGGTCCATCTCGACCGCATCGACCCGCGCTTCGTGCACGACTACGGCGTCGGCTGCATCGTCTGGTCGTACAATCTCGGCTTCAGCACCACGGCCTTTCCCAACGGCGCGCCGAAAGTGTGGGCCGACCTGTTCGATCTCCAGAAGTTCCCCGGCAAGCGCACCCTGCTCGACCAGCCGGTCGCCTCGCTCGAGGTCGCGCTGCTGGCCGACGGCGTGGCACCCGACAAGCTCTATCCGCTCGATGCTGACCGCGCCTTCAGGAAGCTCGACATCATCAAGAAGCAAACCGTGTTCTGGAGCACCAACTCGCAGAGCCAGCAGCTGTTCGTCGACCGCGAGGTGGTGGCCGGAATCATCCTCAACGGCCGCGTCTACGACGCCGCGCAAAAGGGCGCGAAGATCAACCTGTCGTGGGAGCAGAACATCCAGGCGGTCGACTACCTCGTGGTCCCCAAGGGCAGCCGTAACCGTGACGCCGCGATGCGCCTGATCGACACCATGACGGTGGCCGAGAACCAGACCAAGGTCGCCAACATGATCGCCTACTCGCCGACCAATCTGGCCGGCCTGAAGGGCATCGATCCCAAGATCGAGCCGTGGCTCTGCACGACGCCGGAAAACCTCAAGAAGGGCTTCGTCATGAGCCAGGCCTACTGGCGCGACAATCTCGCCAAGCTTACCGAGCGCTGGACGGCGTGGAAGCTCGCGTGATCTGCCGATGAAGGCCGTCGACGGCCGCATCTGGCTCGTCCTGCCGGCGGCGCTGGTGTTGGCCGTGGCTTTCCTCGGGCCGGTCGGCTGGCTGCTGGCGCGCGCCTTCACCTTTCCCGAGCCGGGCCTGCAGAACTTCGCAATCATCTGGGAGCGGCCGGTCTATCTCAAGGTGATCGGCAACACGCTGCTGATCAGTGCTGTCGTGACGCCGGTTGTCGTGCTGCTCGCCTTTCCGGTGGCGCACTTGATGGCGCACGGCTCGGCGCGGCTGCGGCGCTGGCTGATCTTCCTCGTGCTGGTGCCGTTCTGGACCAGCCTGTTGGTGCGCGCGTTCGCCACCGCGATCCTGCTGCAGCGGCACGGCGTGGTGAACTCGCTGCTGGTCACGCTCGGGCTGGTCGATGAGCCGCTGCCGCTGCTCTACAATTTCGGCGGCCTGCTGGCGGGCTGCGTGCAGGTGCTGCTGCCGTTCGTGATCTTCCCGCTCTACTCGTCGATGGTGCGCATCGACCCGGCCTACATGAAGGCCGCCGCCACGTTGGGCGCGAGTCCGGTGCGGGCGTTCGTAAGGGTCTACCTGCCGCTCACGCTGCCGGGCCTGATGACCGGCGGCATCCTCGTGTTCATCAGCACGCTCGGTTACTACGTCATCCCCGCTCTGCTGGGCGGCCCGCGCCAGCAGATGATCTCGCAAATGATCCAGGACCAGATCGCCACCTTCGGCAACTGGGGCATGGCGGGTGCGCTGTCGCTCGTGCTGCTGGCGATCACCGGCGCATTGTTACTGCTGCTCCAGGTCACGGTTGGCCTCAAGGAGGTCGCGCGATGAGGGATGGCATGGGCCCGTGGCGCTTCCTCCGCGCGATCATGTGCTGCATCGTCGCTGTATGGCTGCTGGCGCCGCTGGTCGTCGTGGTGGTGATCTCCTTCAGTTCGGCGCCGTTCCTGCAGTTTCCGCCACCCGGCTTCTCGCTGCGCTGGTACGCCCAGCTCTTCTCGACGCCGGCCTGGACCAACTCGCTGCTGGTCAGCGTCCAGATCATGGTGCCGGCGGCCTTGTTCGCCACGCTGATGGGCACGGCGGCCTCCTACGCGCTGGTGCGCGGCCGCGTACCGGGCGCGCGGCTGGTCATGGCCAGCCTGATGCTGCCGATCGTCGTGCCCGGCATGATCACCGCGGCGGCGCTGTTCGGCATCTATCGCGGCCTCGGTCTGAACGGCACGCTAACCGGCCTGATCATCGGCCACACCGTGCTGTGCCTGCCGTATGTCGTGGCGACCGTGACGTCGGCGCTGCGGGTGCAGGATGCGCGGCTGGAGGATGCGGCGGCGACCCTGGGCGCGCCGCCCTGGGCGACGTTCCGGCACATCACCCTGCCGCTCGTGCTGCCGGCGGTGCTGTCGTCGCTGCTGGTGGCGATGATCCTGACCTTCGACGAGCTGATCGTGTCGCTGTTCGTGAGTTCGGCCCGCGTCCGGCCGGTGGCGGTGCAGATGTGGTCGAACCTGCTGGGCGACTTCGACCCGACCATCGCGGCGATCGCCTCGGTCTGCTTCCTGCTGGCGCTGCTGGTGCTGCTCGCCGACCTCGCGCTGCGCGCCGGCAAGAGCTCGAGGATCGCATGAACGACGTGCTCGCATTGGAAGGCGTCAGCAAGCGCTACGGCACGCAGGTCGCCGTCCATGCGCTCGACCTCACGTTGCGCAGCGGTGAGTTCCTGACGCTGCTCGGCCCCTCAGGCTCGGGCAAGACCACCACCCTGATGATGGTGGCGGGTTTGCAGCAGCCCGACGCCGGGACGATCCGGCTGAACGGCGAGTCGGTCGCCGACCTGCCACCGTACCGGCGCGACATCGGCATGGTGTTCCAGCACTACGCGCTGTTTCCGCACATGACGGTGCGTCGCAACGTCGGCTTTCCGCTCGAGATGCGGCGGCTGCCGCGCGAGGAGATCGCGAAGCTGGTTGACGAGGTGCTCGAGCTAGTGCGATTGCCCGGGTTGGGCGACCGGCTGCCCAAGGAGCTGTCAGGCGGCCAGCAGCAGCGGGTGGCGCTCGCCCGCGCGCTGGTCTACCGGCCGGCGCTGCTGCTGATGGACGAGCCGCTGGGCGCGCTCGACCGCAAGCTGCGCGAGCAACTGCAGCTCGAGATCAAGCGGGTGCACCGCGAGCGCGGCATCTCGGTGCTGTACGTGACGCACGACCAGGAAGAGGCGCTCACCATGAGCGACCGCATCGCCGTGTTCGACCATGGCCGCATCCAGCAGATCGGCACACCCGAGGAGCTCTACGACCGGCCGAGCACGCGCTTCGTCGCAAGCTTTATCGGCGACACCAACCTGATTTCGGGCCGCTCGATCTCCACGGCGGATGGCGTCTGCGAGGTCGAGACGCCGGCAGGGCGGGTGAGGGCGTCGGCTCGCCAGCCCATCGCCGCAGGTGGGGCGATCGTCGTCGCGGTGAGGCCCGAGCGCGTGACCCTTGCGCCGGCAGGCGAGGGCTTGGCCGGCATCATCACCGACGTCATCTTCGTCGGTACCGCGCGCAAATATGCCGTGCGGCTCGGCGACGGCACCGAGTGCTTCGTCTTGCGCCAGGTCGGAGCGGAACCCATGCCCGGGAGCGGCGCGGCGGTGCGATTGTCGTGGGACGCCACGCACGCCGCCGCCTTCGAGGCCTAACGAAAAAGGCCGCCAAAATGGCGGCCCCCTTCGAGTTTGGATGGCCAGTTCACCTGACACTACAGGGGTGACCGGCCGCATTCTTGTTGACCCAGAGGAGGAAGGGCGAAAAGCCAACGCCGTCGGGTGCGGCGGGTTCCCCTGGGGACAGCTCTATTTCTCGAGATCCTGCGCCATCTTCAAGTGTTCCTGCAGCTTGGGCAGGGTCGTGCTGGCGAAGGCCTTCAGGTCGGGATTGTCGCCGTCCTTGCCGTAGCGCTCGAACAGCGACACGGCATCCTTGTGCGCCGAGACCTGCATGTCGTCGTACTGCTTGGTGAAGTCCTTGCCCTGTAGCTTGGCAAGCTTGTCGAGCTTCTCCTGATGGGCCTTATCCAGCGTCGACGGCGCGGTGACCGTGACCTTGCCGCTCGACACCAGGCCCCTTAGCTCGGTCGAGGTTGCGGTGTGATCGTCGATCATCTTCTGCGCGAAGGTCTTGGTCTTGCCCCTGTCGGATTTCTGAAGGGCGAGCTTGCTCGACGCGATCTCCAGCATGTCGCTCTGTGCAGCGAGGGTGACGAAGTCCTGCGTCTTCGGGGCGATCGACAGGGCCGAGTTCACGCCCGTCTTCTCAGGGATGGACTGGGCGAAGGACGGCGCGGCGGCGGCCATCGCGACAAGGGCAGCCGAGGCGAACAGGGTGGTTTTCATGGGAGTCCTCCGGAAAAGAGGCCGCCCGCACGGCGGCGCGCTCGGAGAACGTCCCCTGCCACCTCTGTTGCGCCCGCGGCTTGGCCGTGCGCAGCCGTACGCGCGCTGCGACATCCAGGGTGACATTTGGTCGATGTGGCGAGGCCACGTTTGGTGCTCTCAGGCGTTGCATTGCGTCCCCTTGATGGAGTGCGCATGGCCTCGTTCGACTCGTCCCGCCTGAAGGAAGGCTTGCCCGATCCTCTGGGCGCCACCTGGGACGGGGAGGGGACCAACTTCGCTCTCTTCTCGGCGCATGCGAACAAGGTCGAAGTTTGTCTGTTCGATCAAGCCGGGGCCAAGGAGACGGCGCGGATCGAACTGCCCGAGTACACCGACCAGGTCTTCCACGGCTATCTGCCGGGCGTCGGTCCGGGGACTTTCTACGGCTATCGCGTGCACGGGCCGTACGAGCCGGACGAGGGCCATCGCTTCAATCCAAACAAGCTGCTGCTCGATCCCTACGCTCGCGCCCATGCGGGTGAGCTCAAATGGAACCCCGCCGTGTTCGGCTACAAGCTCGAGAGCGGCGACGACACGACGTTCGACGAGCGCGACAGCGCGCCCTTCATGCCGAAGAACGTGATCGTCGATCCGGGCTTCGACTGGCGCGGCGAGCCTGGTCGCCAGCGTGTGCCGTGGGAGCACACGGTGATCTACGAAGCCCATGTGAAGGGTTTCACCAGGCTGCATCCGAAAGTGCCGGAGAAGCTGCGCGGCTTCTATGCTGGCATGGGCACCCGTCCGATCGTCGAATACATCAAGTCGCTCGGCGTCACGACCGTTGAGCTTCTGCCCGTCCATTCGTTCATCAACGACAGCTACCTGCTCGACAAGAAGCTGGTGAACTACTGGGGCTACAACACGATCGGCTTCTTCGCGCCCGACCCGCGCTACGCCTCCGACGTCGCCAACAGCCTGCGCGAGTTCAAGGAGATGGTGGCCCGCTTCCACGACGCCGGTCTCGAGGTGATCCTCGACGTCGTCTACAACCACACCGCCGAGGGCAACGAGCGCGGTCCGACCTTGAGCTTCAAGGGCATCGACAACCTCTCGTACTACCGGCTGCTGCCCGACAAGAAGCGCCATTACATCAACGACACAGGCACCGGGAACACGGTCAACCTCAGCCATCCGCGCGTGATCCAGATGGTGTGCGATTCGCTGCGCTACTGGGCGCAGGAGATGCATGTCGACGGCTTCCGCTTCGACCTCGGCACGATCCTCGC
>DASXQC010000135.1:0-6662 GCA_036493235.1 Reyranella sp. | reverse complement strand
CAGATCAGCCCGTACTTCTCGGCTAGTTTCAGCCGGCGCAGGCCGTAGTTCACCTTGTCGACCGTACCGAAGGCGCTTCCGTCGGTGATGCCGAGCAGCCGGCCGGTGAGGTCGTAGCTCCAGCCATGATAGGGGCAGACGAAGGCGCGCTTGTTCGAGCCGCACGCCGCCGGCTCGACGCAGGCGCTGCGATGGCGGCAAACGTTGAGGAAAGCGCGCAAGATGCCGTCGGTACCGCGCGCGACCAGGATCGGCTGGCCGGTGGCGTCGTGGGTGACGAAGTCGCCCGGTTTGCGCACCTGAGCCGAGTGGCCGACCACGATCGGATGCTTGTGGAACAGCACGTCGACTTCGCGCCGGTACTGCACCGGATCGAAGTAGCCCTCGACCGGCGTGTGGCTGAGACCGGGCCCGTCGTCCCGCGTGTTGGTACGCACCATACGCAACATACGCTCGAGATACGCGACCTGGTCTGCATGCCGCATGGCCGGCCCTCCGGGTTCAATTAGATGGCGTTCATCCCTCCGTCGATCACCAGCTCGGTGCCGGTGACGAAACGTGATTCATCGGAAATCAGGTACAGGATGCCATAGGCGATGTCCTCGGGCGCGCCGAATTCGCCGATCGGGATGGATTTGAGGGCCCGGTCGCGTGCCTTGTCGTTGGGCAGAACGCTCTGGCCCATCGGCGTCATGATGATGCCCGGGTGCACCGAGTTGCAACGGATCTTGTAGCCCTTGCGGGCGCAATCCATCGCCACGGTCTTGGTGAACTGCCGTACCGCGCCCTTGCTCGCGCCGTAGGCCGACAGCGCCGGCGTACCGAGGAAAGCCGCCAACGACGAGGTATTCACGATCGAACCGCCGCCCGACTGCTTCATCGCCGGCACACCATGCTTGCAGCCGAGGAACACGCCCTGGACGTTGATCGACAGCATGCGCTGCCACTGCTCGACCGTCTCAGTCTCGAAGGTCGAGGGGAAGGGCCCGGCGATGCCGGCGTTGTTGACCAGCCCGTTGAGCTTGCCCTCGCGCGCCATCAGGTCGTCGATGATGCGCTTCCAGTCGGCTTCCTTGGCGGTGTCGTGCTCCTCGAAGCGCGCTTTGCCGCCGATCTGCTGGACGGTCTCAAGCCCGCCCGGCTTGTTGATGTCGGTCACCACCACCGTGGCGCCCTCGGCCGCCAGCAGCTTCGCGGTGGCGCGGCCGATGCCCGACCCCGCCCCCGTCACCAGCACGACCTTGTCCGCAACCCGGCTCATGGTGTCCTTCCCTGAACTTTCTTGAGCCAAGGCTAGAAGCAGCGCAGCTTGGGCTCAAGCAGAGAGGATCCGCCATGGCCCGCACCTTGGAATTCTACTTCGACTACGGCAGCCCTTACTCCTACCTGGCCGACACTCAGGTCGAGGCGATCGCCCAGCGCACCGGCGCCGCCCTGGAGCGCAAGCCGATGCTGCTGGGCGGCGTGTTCAAGGCGACCGGCAACCATTCGCCGGCCGAGCTGCCGGCCAAGTCGAAGTGGAGCGCCTTCGACATGCCGATGTGGGCCCACCACTACGGCGTGCCGTTCAACCGCAACCCACACTTCCCGGTGAATACGCTCGCCCTGATGCGCGGCGCGGCGGCGGCGCAGATCGACGGCCTGTTCGACAGGTATCACCCGGCGATGTTTAAGGCGATGTGGGTCGATGGCCGCAACCTCAACGACATAAAGGAGGTCGCCGCAGTGCTCACCGCGGCGGGGCTCGACGCGCAAAAGTTCGGACAGCGCATCCAGGACCAGGACGCGAAGGACCGCCTCAAGACGACCAGCGACGATGCCGTGGCGCGCGGCGTGTTCGGCGCCCCCACCATGTTCGTGGACGACATGATGTTCTTCGGCAACGATCGCCTGCCGTTCGTCGAACGGGCCCTGAAGGGAGAACTGAAATGATCCGACTCGGTTTGCTGGCGGCCGCTGGCCTGCTGTTCGCCACCCTCGCCTTCGCGCAGACCGTCGGTCCCTGCCCCGGCAACGTCGGCTCGGCGGCGGTGTCCAAGCCGAGCTGGGTGCTGTTCGATCTCGGCAGCGCCGTGGTGAAGCCCGAGTACAAGGCGACCATCGCCGAAGCCGCCAAGACGGCGAAGGACCGCCAGGCGACGAAGGTCTGCATCGTCGGGCAGACCGACAAGCTGGGCGACAAGAACTACAACGCCAAGCTGGCGCAGCAGCGCTCGCAGGCGGTCGCCAGCGAGCTGATCAAGGCCGGCTACCCGGCGAAAAACGTGATCATCGCCTCCAACCCCGAGGCGTTCGGCAACATGAGCTTCGGCAGCGACGATGCGTCGGTGAAGGACCGCCGGGTCACGATCATCCCGCGCTGACGCGCGTCAGAACGCGTTAGGTAGTGATCACGACCTTGCCGACGACCTGACGGTCGATCAACGCGCGGAAGGCGTCGGCTGCGCGCTCCATCGGGAAGCGGTGCGAGATGTGCGGGCGCATGACGCCCTGCGCGGCGAGCTTGGGCAGCACCTCGACATAGTCGCGGCCAAGCTCGGGAGCGATCCGGGCGATCGTCTCGCCGGCACGTACGCCGAGGATGCTGAGGCCCTTGATCAGCACGTGGTTCGACATGATCTTGCTCGGCCCGCCCGAGGTAAAGCCGACGATCAGCAGCCGCGCGCCGTAGGCGGCCGCGCGCATCGACTTCTCGAGCACCTCACCGCCCACCGGGTCGTAGATCACGTCGGCGCCCTTGCCGCCGGTCAGTGCCTTCACCGCGGCCACGAAATCGGTCGTGCGGTAGTTCACCACGTCATCGGCGCCACTATGCTTCTTCACGACAGCGAGGCGTGCATCGTCGCCGCCGGTCGCGATCACGCGAGCGCCGAGATGCTTGGCAAGCTGCACGGCGGCAAGGCCGACGCCGCCCGAGGCGCCGTGGACCAGCACGACGTCGCCCTTCTTGGTGCCGGCGCGATGGACCAGCGAGTGATAGGCGGTGTGCGCAGCGACACGGTAGCCCGCGCCCTCGATCTCCGACCAGCCCTCGGGCAGCCGCATCATCGCGTCGGGCTTGGTGACCTTGGCATACTCGGCGAAGGCGCCCGGCCGCACGCCGAAGATCACCTTGTCACCGGGCTTCCAGCCTTTGACCTCACTGCCGACCGCATGGATCGTGCCCGCGCCTTCCATGCCGGGAATGAACGGCACTTCCTGCTTGTGCTGGTAAGTCCCCGCGACCGAGAGGATGTCGGGAAAATTGACGCCCGCCGCGCCAACCCGGACGACGACGTCGCGCGATCCCGGCTCAGGCGTCGGGACCTCTTTGACCTGGAGGACGGAAGGATCGCCGAGGCGATCGGCTACAACAGCGCGCATGGCGCCAGTGTAGGCGAGAGTCTAGTCGAGCTCGAAGGCGTTCTTGTAGTCGAGCTTGAGCGCCGGATCCTGGTCTTCCTTCTTGAGGAAGCAGTTGCCGACCACCAGAACCTCGATCTCGCTGCCCATGAAGCAGCGGAAGGCGTCCTCGGGCGTGCAGACGATCGGCTCGCCGCGCACGTTGAACGAGGTGTTCACGACCACCGAGCTGCCGGTCTGCTGCTTGAAGGACGAGATCAGGTCGTGGAACGGCTTGTTCGTCTCTTCGTGCACTGTCTGGATGCGGCCGGAATAGTCGATGTGCGTCACGGCCGGGATGTCCGAACGCGGCACGTTCAGCTTCTCGATGCCGAACAGCTTGTCTTCCTCGGCGGTCATCGGCCGACGGCGCGCTTCCTGCACCGGCGCCACCATCAGCATGTACGGGCTGTCGGTGTTGATGTCGAAATACTGGGTCACGTCCTCGCGCAGCACCGCCGGCGCGAACGGCCGGAACGATTCGCGGTACTTCACCTTGAGGTTCAGCGTCTTCTGCATGCCGGGCGAGCGGGCGTCGCCCAGGATCGAGCGGGCGCCCAGCGAGCGCGGCCCGAACTCCATGCGGCCCTGCATCCAGCCGACCGCCTTCTCGCTGGCGAGCGCCTCGGCGGTGTGGAAGATCATCTTCTCGTAGGGCAGCTGGACGAACTTGGCGCCGGCCTTGGTCAGGCGCTCGGCGATCTCGTCGTCCTCGTACTTCGGCCCGAGGTACGAGCCCTCCATGCCGTCCATGTGGCCGTTGAGCTTGCGCGCCTGGCCGAGATAGCCGTGGTAGGCGGCGAACGCCGCACCGACCGCGCCGCCGGCATCGCCGGCCGCGGGCTGCACCCAGATGCCGTCGAAGATGTTCTCGCGCAGCAGCTTGCCGTTGGCGACGCAGTTCAGCGCCACGCCGCCGGCGAGGCAGATGTTCTTGGCGCCCGTCTCCTTCTTCACCGAGCGGGCGAGGCGCAGCACGATCTCCTCGGTCACCGCCTGGATCGAGGCGGCGAGGTCCATGTGCTTCTGGCTCAACAGTTCCTTGTCGGGCTTGCGCGCCGGTCCGCCGAACAGTTCGGCGAACTTGTCGTTGGTCATGCGCAGGCCGGTGCAATAGTCGAAGTAGCTCTGGTCGAGCCGGAAGGTGCCGTCTTCCTTGAGGTCGATGACGTTGTTCAGGATCGTGTCCTTGAACTTCGGCTCGCCGTACGGCGCCAGCCCCATCACCTTGTACTCGCCCGAGTTCACCTTGAAGCCGGTGTAGTAGGTGAAAGCCGAGTAGAGGAGACCCAGCGAATGCGGGAAGTGGATCTCCTTCAGCATCTCGAGCTTGTTGCCCTGGCCGAAGCCGAGCGAGGTCGTCGCCCATTCGCCGACGCCGTCCATGCAGAGGATCGCGGCCTCCTCATAGGGCGACGGGAAGAACGCCGAGGCGGCGTGGCTCTGGTGATGCTCGCCGAACAGCAGGCGCTTCTGCCAGTCGAAGTCCGGCTGCCACTTCTGCATCTCGTCGCGCAGCAGGGTCTTCTGGAACAGCTTCTCCTTCAGCCACAGCGGCATGGCCATGCGGAAGGAGTTGAAGCCGCGCGGCGCGAAGGCGAGGTAGGTCTCGAGCAGCCGCTCGAACTTCAGGAACGGCTTGTCGTAGAAGGCGACATAGTCGACGTCGGCCAGCTTGATGCCAGCCTCGTCGAGGCAGTAGTTCACCGCGTTCTCGGGGAAGGCCGAATCGTGCTTCTTGCGGGTGAAGCGCTCCTCCTGCGCGGCACCGACGAGCTTGCCGTCCTCGATCAGCGCGGCGGCGCTGTCATGATAGAAGGCGGAGATCCCCAGGACCCGCATGTGACGCTCCCGCAGTTCGCTAGAACAGCGTGTAGATGAACGGCGCGATCGCCGAGCCCTTGGTCAGCACGATCAGGCCGCCGAAGATCACCATCATGATCATGATCGGCAGCAGCCAGAATTTCTTGCGCTCCCGCATGAAGGCCCACAGCTCGACGAGGATCGACCCCATTGTCCCTGCTCCCGCTCGAAATCAGAATTGGTTCTTCATGGATTGCGGCGGTGGCCCCGGGGGCGTCCGCTCGATCCAGTAGCTCTTGGCGCTGCGGTCGAGCCGCAGGCGCAGGAAATCCTTGCCGCAGGCCCGCGCCAGCAGGCCGATCGGCGTGATGGTCACGAAGAACAGCAGCCCCAGGATGACCGGCGTCACGACCTTGTGCAGCAGCAGGCCGAACTTCATCCAGAGGATGTTCAGTGGCGCCAACACCCTGGGATAGGTGTAGGAGATCACCAGGAACGCCGCCGCGACCGGCAGCGCCCAGTGCCACGCCCAATGACCGCGCCACCAGGAGAGGGCGCTCATCAAGGCAAAGAAACCCGCGAAAACGAGCCCGAAACTGCGATCGGAGCCCGCCTTTACGTGTTCTGTGCGAGAGAAGTCTTCGTGAAGCTGCGTGGTCGCCATGTAGGGTGCGGCCGGGTTCCTTTTCGGGCCCTTAAGTCCCTGATCGCAAACGCGAAGTCAATTGGCGACCAGGGACCTTTTGTGAGCCGTTTTGGCTCAGCGTTTCTTGACTTAGGCCTTTGCGCTGACCGCCTGGGCCAGCAGGGCACTGAGCGTCAGACGCCACACGGCGGCTGCGCGCTCGAGGCTGAGGCCGTCCCGACGGCGCAGCACGATCCAGGCGTCGAGCGACAGCGCCGCACCGATCGCATCGGCCAGCTCCTCGCGGGCCTGCTCGGAAAGCACGGCGAACTCCGGCGCGAACACCTCGAAGGTGGCCGCGCGCAGCTCATTGCGCGCCTGCTGGCTGCGCTCGACCAGCGCCGGGTGATCGACGAACTGGCCCGCCGCGACACGCAGCGGGACCACCTTATCGAACAGCTCGGCGAACGCCTTCACGACGTCCTCGACGCGAGCGTTCAGCGGACGGCTCGCCTCCGGGAACGCCGGGGTGACCAGATCGGACCGGATGCTATCCATCACGGTTACGAAAAGTGACTCAACGTCATGAAAGTGCTGGAACACCGAGCGCACCGACACGTCGGCCCGCTTGGCCACGCCGACAACCGTGGGAGCCACGCTGGTCTCGGCGATCATGGCCTTGGCCGCCGCGATGATCTTGCGCCGCGTTTCAGCCGCGCGCCGATTGCGCCCGTCAGTCCGCACCATGGTATTTCCTGCCTCTGCCGCCACGGCTTCGCCGCGCGGCACAACAACCGCTACATCCGTCATCTCGACTTCCTGATCGGAGTGAAGGCGACCGGTAGTCAAAGAC